>JACZSS010000177.1 GCA_022574115.1 Candidatus Heimdallarchaeota archaeon
CTCGGAAATCTGATTAAGCTTCAAGACATCCGACTCAATGAAGTAAAGATGTTCTCTGGCTAGTCCAACCCGATCTCGAAGCTCTTGAGCTTTGTTAATCGCGACTGGGGAAAAATCAATTCCAACGACCTGACTTGCTCCTAGTGTAATAAGACTAATTGAGTCCATACCAAAATGGCATTGGAGGTGAAGAATCCGTTTACCAGAATATCACCTATCTCTGACAATTCAACTGACTTCAATGAATTTTTACTCTCGATGAATCGTTCAACATTGTACATGGGTGAATCAAAATTTATGTGAGTGAGTTCGTCCCACTTTCGTAAATTGGTCAAGGTGTATTTGTCCATAGAAGAAACAAAAAATTCGCAATAAAGATTGTTTACATAAGAAAATAGATCTATCCAAGTAATGAAATGTTCTATTCTATACTTTACCCATTCACTAATCTTTTATTATATAGCTTGTTTGTTAGAATGTAAGCCTAATTATTCATCAAATTAGTTGAGTATTTAGGTAATCGAATATACATACACAGATAGGTTGTAAAAACATGATTATAAACCGAATTACACATATGGCAATATTATTTACCACTGGAACGAGTACTATATATATAATATTCATTTATCATCGAAAATCCGAATATTTATATTTCAGATGGTTTTTCGATGCTTTACAACGGCTCGTGAATTTTACAATTCCGGTGTTTATTATTTACAATTACACAATTTATATGATCTTTGTTATAATATCACTTAGATTAAGTAATAATATCTTAATCTAGCCTTAATATCCATTAAATTACCTAGTTAATATAAGACTAATACTTAACGTCACTACTTATTATCCTAATAATATCAGCTATTATTATTGACAATAATGTATTATTTTTCATATTCATAGTATCGAAGATATATTATTATTTGTATTACAAATTAATAAGTAATTATCACAAAAATTTGCCAAATCTGACTACTTATTTATACTTCACTAACAACTGATTATCTATTTATTCTATAAAATTGCATTTATTATTTATCTACGCTACTTATTTGTACTTTATATTCTCGAATGTATTAACTATATAACTTGTTAATTCGTATTAATTGTATTATATGAAATATTGTAAATTAATAAGCCTAAAACTAAATTATTAAGCCATTATAAGTTGTTATTAACTGTATTGATGAATAATTATGAATATAGATACCATTTATTAATTAATTTTAATTGTTTATAACTATTCATTATACACCCACTTAAATGTGAACCTTGTAGTAATACAGTGATTATTATCCAGAAGACCTTTACATTTAGACAGTCACCTATATATTATTAGTTTAAACTGATAAAAGATAACCTAACCACTACTGATGGTCATGATTCAGCCTTTCAACAAACAAAAATATTGATTCGTTTTGAGAATTGCTAATGTTTGTGTGTATCAGTAAATACTATAGCAATACTTCTATCAATTATGATTAGGTATTAAATATTAACCAGGATTTAGACTTTTTGTGAATCCGTAGTAAGTATGACTATTATGCTAATATAATTTAATTTTCTTAGACTTTACCGTATTCATATACCAATACGTTCATACCTTGATTATTATACTGTACTATTAAATATTAATATAATTACTTAATTTCCTAGTTTTACAGTTAATCAATGAGGGCTTTGATACTTTCTTGAAAATGAATCATCTGATGAGGTATGAAAATACAATAGGTATTAATATTTCAAAAATTACGATTCAATTACTTAGTTGACTAGATTTCTTCGTAAAAGTCACCTGGGAAAAAAAAAGGGGAAAATACATCCACCCGACATTTCGGGATGCGTTTTCCCCGAACCACCTATTTGACCTTTATAGGTAAACGACCTACTAGATCTGCGAGGAACCGTAAACACTACTTGGTTTCACCTAATAAAACCCTTACTCTTTGTCCTCAAACTGACAATTTGCTTATTTTTCCTCAGAAATTGGTATTTATCCACATATCTTTTCAGTTGAAAATATACTTTCTCAAACATTTGTCAGGTCATTTGTAAATCACATACAGTTTGGATCTATTGTTGTCTGGATAAGTCCAATTGGAATAACGGTCGTCAAAAATCGAAAATGCAAAAATACGAGATGGACTCGATAATCCCCTCGCTCAGATTCGAATCATGTCAGAATCTACCACAATTCTGAGCATTATACTAGTCGCGCTGTTGACAGACATAGAATATTGCACAATAATTGATTCACTGACTAGTAGTATATAGAGGAGGCCGAAAGTATTGCTTTATATTAACTTGGCAATAATACGCGCGGGACAAAAAATTCTCCCGGTCAAATTTTTTTCCTGCCCATTTTGTTTACATAATTCGAACAATGCTCCGAAAATTCCACTCAAATTTCGATCGATTACTTTCGATTATGTGGGCGATTTAGCGAAAGTAACTATCGATTTTATTTTCCATTATTCTATTTAGAATGAAGCATCCAACTAAGCTCGATAATTATCAATCGACGATTGATCACTGATCTTAGGTGCTTCTTTGTTCCCTCTCGATCGATTAGTTCTTCGGATTAACAATGGCAAAATAATCGCCACTGATCAGAATCGGTGTTGGACCAAGTATATTTTTTGGATTTAATTTAGGAATACCGATTAAATTTTTGCGATTAAATATTTCATGAATTTCTTCACGGGTAAAACTGACTGTTCCATAATTATCTTTTTCAGTTTGCAAAGTTGTTCGTAATTCAAAGTGTTGAATAAAACCAGTTGACTTTTCCCAAATGATATCCCGAAAGTACGACGACCTTATAATTTCTTTCCGATTAACACTATAAAGAGCGATGCTTACCTTTTCGGTTATCGTTGTAACACAAAATTCTATGGTTGTATCCTCAAGAATTGTTTGAGATTCAAGCTTTTCACCCACACTTAACCCGTCTTGTTCGGCGACTACCTGAGCAGATCGCCGCTCTATCACCTTATCGACATAATTCGTCAAATTCTCCCAATCAATCGTCATCAAATGTAGCTTATTTACCTGGAGATGCACATTCTCATGAACCTGGTTTTGAACCGTAAAATCCGCGGTAATTTCGTATTTATGGGGTAGTCCGAAAAATCCGAAATCATCACCCAAACCTGAATTTTTCAATAAGGATGAATCAGTGATTTTGAATATAATTTCATCACCTTCGTTTATCGTGAATGATTGATCGAAACTAGTCAATTGAAGATTCAGCATGTTGCTAGTTGTTGTTTCTTCGCCATTAAATTCGATATGCAAAATTTTATCGTATAGAAATGAAAATTCATCGCCATTGACGATTCCGATTTTCGTTGATTCTACTTCAGTTTGACTTTGGACCTGAAAAAATATCAGCAACCCGAAAAGCAACAAACTAACAAAAAAGGATCTAGCTACAACACGAAAACTAAATTTCATTTTACTCATTCTCTAATTGTTGTAAAGATATTTATATTTATCTTCTCATCTTGAGAGTTCCCTCTTTTCTTGAATTTTTTCGGATGCGTAACGATCGATTGATTAAAATGACAGTACTTTGGACTATTTACTAGTTTTTGGATTACGTCAACTAAAATTCTTGTCAGTTATTTTCTTTTTTTTCCAAGAAGAACTTGCACTCCAAATAAGAAAAATAGATAGTAGCGATAAATGAAAATTAAAATCAAGAAAGTCAGCGGTAACTTCTCCATCCACCTCATATCCTACTCGAGGCCAGATTGATCTTAATTCATCAGTGATGGTCTCAACAATCTCACCGTTAGTAACGATATGCTGAGTTTCAATTTGCCATTTCGGATACGTATAACATTATACCAGTTGAAATTTCATAAATTAGTTTGATTACTTGTTGATTGCTGTAATTTATACCATCTATCTCGACCAAGGTAAAGTTCTGAAAAAAACTAGCATCGACTTGAAATTCAGTAGTGGATTGACTGATAGTAAAATTGATCTCAGCTCCACTTTCCTCAGTCATCTCGTCGAACTCTATGATTAATTCGTCAAAAAAGGTGGCCATAGCCATCCCAATCGGTCGTCGATAACCATAATCCACCAAGAGCCTCTTCAACTTGAACTGACATATTTTCATGCGAAAATTCAACTAATAATTCTGCAAAATCTTCTTCATGTAAAATTGGTTCAGCATCGACTATTTTCAATTTGGCTTGCTCACCGGGTGAAACGTACAACGTATTGTCATCACCATATTCCAAATCTATCACCAATGGAACAGATTGGTCATAAATCTTGTATTCCGTTTGTAGAGTCTCATAGTTGCTGCTCGAATTTTCAAAATATTCATCAAGAATAAAATCAAATTCATCGCCAGTTTGTACACCTATCTGAGTAAAATCTATTGAGGTTTGTGCAATGGTGTTCGGTAAAGTGGTTTGAAGTAAAATTAGTAAGACGATCGAAGTCGTCATCATGTGAAAAATTCATTTCCCCATTAACACAAATCCCCACCTATTACTTAAAATTTATCCGGAAAAAGAATATAAAATCGATCGATGAAGACTAGATCAGCTACTTGATCAATTAAATTGTCCGTAATAGACATGAGTCTTGTAGATTATTTTCACTTGGTTATTTTGTTGATGTTTATTAAATAATTTCTGTAATTCTTGTTCAGCAATTTTTGCTTCTTTGGTGCCAGATGAAGGCGCGTAGGATGACGACAGATATCTGCCTAACAATCCTGTAAAATTAACCTCTTGAAAATTTTCAAATGTTTGTTCCTCATACTGATCAAAATAAATATTCATATCAGATTCTTCTCTCCATTGCTGATGAATTTCTTTGTAACCGGTCGAATGTTTTTGGATAAAATCTTCGTATGCTTCATGAAAAGAATCCCCTTCGATAATTCTCGAATTCCAGATTAATACTGACCATCCATTTTTCCTCAAAATTCGTTTTGATTCCCGTTGGAATAAAATTGGAGCAAACCAATGAAATGCTTGACCTGCAATAATAAAATCAATCGATTGTGAATCGAGTGACGTTTTTTCCGCAGTTGCATTAATCGAGATAAAATTCTTTTTTGAAATATAGTTAGTCAATAATTCTTCCGCAGCTTTTCGCATATCATCATTGGGTTCGACACCAAAAACTTGATACCCTTTCTCCAAAAAAAGTTGGGATATAATTCCTGTGTCGGATCCGATCTCTGCAATGGAGTGATTCAATTCAAGACTTAATCTTCTTTTGAAAAATTCGACTTCTAGCTCCGGATAATGAGGTCGAAAATTAATATAATTTTCTACTCGAGTGGAAAATCTTTTGGTAGATTCAAATCCTTGTGATAATGAATCCTTATCACCCATAAACAACTAAATATGATTGACAAATTAAGTGTTTCAATTGATTTTCGATTGCTCGATTGTCTAGATTTTTACGTTACTTATTCTTCTTATTAAACAAACCCTCCACTCATTCTACCAATGACTAGTGTCTTAGAGACAATTTTTACATAAATTATTTTCAAATATCTTTTCAATAACAAGATTTTTTACCACAAAATTCTGACCTCTATTAATTGGATCCGAAATACGAAAAACTGAATAATCTAGCAAAGTGGGGAGAAATGTTAGATTTATCAGCTTTAGAACTTGAGAGTAGCATCGAAGCAAAATATTGGCATGTGTATGCGTTATTGAGACTGCAGAAACATCAGGTAGCCAACGTGTTCTTAAAAGAAAATGATGCGGAAATTACCTCCTATCCTAAGTGGGTGGTAAAATTTAAATTCTGGGAAGCGGTAACATTGATGCCCGGGCTTGGAATATTTCAAAAATCAGAACTGATCCAAAAGGTTATACCATTAGCAGACGAAATTGGAGATGACGAAACCTCTGCGAAATGTTATTCAAATCTAGGCTATTTTTACTTACTTCTCGGTAATTATCCCCAGTCCATTGATTATAGCCTTAACGGAATAAAAATTCTGGAAAACTTAACGGATGATGCTTTGCTGGGTTTGACACATATCAATCTAGGCAATGCATACGCACAAAATGGAAACCATGAAAGTTCTAAGAAAAATTTTGCACGGGGTCTCGATCTATGCGCAGGTGTTGGAAATGTACCGTATCGTGTCAAAGGATGTTACTATGTGATTAACGAATTAGAGAATAACCCAAGTCAAGCTAGCATCGAAAAATATGTACGAATTGTTCGACAATTGGCTAAAACACATGAGAATCCGCTATTTTCCACTGTAAATGATTACTGCCAAGCTGTATAT
>JACZSS010000178.1 GCA_022574115.1 Candidatus Heimdallarchaeota archaeon
CGACGCTAATAATCCAATTATAATGGTCGGTCGTTTCTTCATACGATTGTTTTAGACGTGGCGTGATACATTCTATTTTCGGACCTATATATTCTGTATTTCGCAACTTTCTCTAAGTTAACAATACTTGATACACTGGTCCCAAGTGGCAAGGTGAAGAAATCCTCCATTGTCTTAATATTTTTATGTTTGATTGATGGATCAATAATATTCGTAATTCCCCCAACAGAAAATTTATTGTTTGGAGTAGAATAAGAATGATCCGCTACCACAATGGGTAAAACGAATTCTCGACTACGCGTAAGACAGAGTGAGAACCATTGATATCTCGCATACTGAGCAAAACCGATTGGGACTACTGTAAAGGCGGGCACCGCTAATATCTGAATTTTGTTTTTTATAATGAGGTTTTTTACTAGCCCTGCATCCCATAAATCCGCACAAATCAGAATCCCAATCTTTATTCCTCCTATTTTGGTTTGGTGAGATCCAGTACCTCCTACAAGTTGATGTCTTCGGGTTTCTTCAGCTGTCAGATGTGATTTCGGAAAATAATGAATACTGCTATTGTCGTGAAGTAAAATCCCATTGTTGGTCTTATCTCCAGATTTAATTGCAAACGGTGCCGATCCAAACAAAATTGCTTTTCCGTTTGCCTCTTCGTCTTTTACATTGTCCATGAAAAGTAATATTTCATCAATCGAACTATTTCCCCAACAATATTCTGGGAAGACGGATATCAAATTGTCGCTTGGAATTTGCTGAATCTCGTCAATAAGTCTCTCAGTAAAATCATGAAAGGATTCATTTTCCAGCTTTGTCAGGTTGCTTGAAAATAATGATATAGCCAATATTAAAAGAAATCGTCAAGTGTTTTTTGAAGTGTTTCATCATCGCTAGGCTCATCTTCTTTTTCAACAATTTCCTCAATCAATTGATCGCCGTTTTCTTCATCTAGTAGCAAATAAGGGTCAATTTCAAACCTCTCACTACTAGATGTATCTTGTTTAGTTTCTAGACGATTCTGACCTATTTTTATTCTAGCGTCCTCAATTTCGTCGCTCAAATTCGAACTGTAATCCATTTTCTGTAACAGCTCGATTTCCCCATCATCCAAATTAAGCCAAGCCGCGATTTCAGCTCCGTTTTTTCCTAAAATAATTTTTGACAGATAATAGAATTCTTCATCTGTGAACTTTTTTCTTGAAATATGTAATCTTGGAGCAACCTTAGGTGCTAGTTTCAATGACTTTCCCTTAATTCGTTTTGAACTCCCCATCATTATATACGTCGAAGGTAAATTTTGGATCTTGCGGATCTTGGTGAATCGGGATTTATTTCTCACATAAAATAATCCCGGACCGAGATAATTGAAGAAATATTTCAAATTTGACCAATTTTGATTTTTATAGATTCGTTGAAGTGTTAAATCTGCTAAAGCGACTTGATTATACGCATCTTTTACTTCTGACATATGTTGGTATTGCTTGGGTATTTGATCAAATATGTGAAGGAGAGTAGCTGAGTAGTCACTTGAGGTATTTGATAAGGCTTGTTTCGCATCATTTACGGTTGACGCGCGAAATAAATCATTAAGATTTTCGCGCATCACCTGCATTTTGTCTCGTTTAACCAAAATGTCCTTTCCAGTACCATACCTAACTGACTCCAACTCATTTATGGCAGCCCGGAGATCGCCGGCTGAATTTTCCGCTATTTTTTCAAGTATGTCCTCGTTTAGGCGAAGATTTTCCTTAACTGCTATTTGACTTAATAATTGTAAAATTTCATATTCGTCAATTCGTTCAAATTTGATTTTTCTGAATTTTCCATTTCGAATAATTTTATTTATCTTATCAGAATCTTCGTTATTTGCAGTTGCGATTACCGGAAAGTGAGATATCTTCACTAGCTTGAGAAATTCATTTAACCCCCCCCTATCTTTTTGCCCGTGAATGCCGTCGATTTCATCCATCAAAATAATTCTTTTTAAATTGTCAGAATCTAAGGGCAAGAACTCAAAAGACGGTGCTAGAGATTCAGCGATTTTTTTCTTAGTTCTGGTATCTGAAGCATTGACTTCAGTTATATCATAATCTAATTCATCCGCCATTACGTATGTTGCTGATGTTTTACCGGTTCCTGACGGTCCTATTAAAATCGCACCGGGTGGAGATTTCCCTTTTTTCCAATTTTGAAGAAAAATCAAAAGACTATTTATGGCGACTTGGTTACCTACCAGTTGATGTAGCTTCTTTGGTCTATATTTTTCAACCCAAGGTAAACTCATGATTTTTAAAGATTAATACCTGTTAAATAGGTCTCGCATTGAACTCATTCATGTGAGAAAAGAGATTCACGATCAATTTTAGACAAAGAAACAGATGTTCAACTATTTTCATAGATCGTAAAGAAGTTTTTAATTTCCTTGATTTTCTAACTGAATTAATCAGTGAATTTACCTGGAATAATTGCTCTAAAATCACTAACAAAACGAGACTATAGGGTTCTTGTAGCAATCGAAACTGGAATGAGAAACAGTGAATTTGTGGAAATAGATCTAATTGCGAAGTTTGCTGCAATTACTGTTTCTGAAACGGAGCGAACTCTAAAATCACTTCACAAAATGAATTTGGTACATCGTTGGACTGGGCATTTTATAGGGTATGAACTCACTATTCATGGATATGATTCCTTAGCGTTGAACGCTTTATATGAACGCAATGCGATCAAAAGCATTGGTCGCGAAAAAGGAGTGGGTAAGGAGTCAAAAGTGTTCTTTGCCCTGGATGGTAATGACAATGAGGTAGTTATCAAGATGCACCGGGTTGGTTTCACTTCATTTCATCAGGTACGCAAAAAACGAAGGTATACTGCCAATAAAAGACATATTTCAGAATTGTATTCCTCTAGATTATCCGCTGAAACCGAATATAATTGGATTAAACTAGCAAATTCCCTGTCCTTACCTGTCCCACAAGCTTATAGTTGGAATCGCCATATAATTTCAATTGAACTCATTGATGGCATTGATCTTCTAAAAATCAACCGCATAACAGATCCAAGTTCACTACTCGATGATATTTTGAATTTCATTGATGAAGCTTGGAATAGAGGAAAATTTGTTCACGGGGATTTAAGTGAGCATAATATTATTTTAAATTATGAGGAAAAGGGGATAATTATTGACTTTCCACAGGCAGTATCCTCGGACCTTCCAGAAGCTAACGAATTGCTTAAGCGGGATATTTACAATATTTTGACCTATTTCAGACGTAAACATGGGATCTCCTTGGATGAGAATGAGATTTATAAGACGATCACAAAAGCTCAATAAAATTGTGAGAATTTATCTAGGTTAAAATGATAGTTCGCGATTTTACCGAAAGTCTTTAGCTTGACTATGATATAGCTAATCTGATGTCAAAGTCTCTAGAGTCATTAACTGAATTAATCGATTCACACGGAATGACACTGGCTGATCTTGAATATATTGTTAAATACATGGTACGTGAGAAGATAAGTCCGCAACTGGCCATGAGAAGAATAAAATCCTTTGATGTATTAAAGGCGAAACTTGAGGATAATACTGATCACGAAGTCATTATGGAACTCAAAGAGCAAATTGACAGTCAAGAAAAGTCCTATAAAATACAACTTGAAGAACTGGAAGGCGAGTTTATAGGCCAGATTGACCAAAAGGATAGCGAGCTAAAAACCTTAATTGATGAAAAATCATCATTGGAACAAATTACCACTGATCTTGAATCGCAGTCTGATCTTCTAGAAAGTGAGCGAGAAGCCCTTCGAGATCAACTTAAAATGTTACCAGGGTTGGAACTTGATGAGGAAGAGCCTACTGTTGCGATACAGCCGCTTGAGGATTTAATGTCGATTTTAGCTGAAATTACGGTAAAACATGCAGATGTTAAGAAAATTCTAATCCCTATTCAAGAAGCACTTGAGGAAATTTCTGGAAATCAACAAGAAATGACCTTCTCGTTCGAGACTTTTGATAATTCAATTAAGAATTACATTTCATCTCAGCCAAAACCTCAGGGAGATTTTGCATCTCCGTCGTCATCAGATTCAGTCTCTAAAGAATCTAGAATTGTATCGTCTTCTCTAGCCCAAACGCGAAAAGCATCAACTGAAAAACCAAAAAATAAACCGACCAAAGCAGCGAAAAAGGAAGTTGATCCAAAAGTAATTCAAGTTTTGGACTTGTTTCTTGATTTCGTTTTGGAAGCAGACAATGACAAGAGCTTTCAGGATCGGATTTCGACAATTTCTGAGATGGATGAGGCGTATGAACATCTAGGTAGCATTGGATTATCCCAACTTTACAGTTTCGGAACCAAAGGTCTACGCAAAAAAGAAGAATTAATAAAACTCTTGGAATCCTGGAAGATCACAGGGGTCCCAAGATAAATAATAAGATTATTTTTTGAGGTAATTTATTGGTATCTAAATTAAGCAATAGTAATTTTTTAGGATTTGATATCCTTCCAATGTCATCTATGGAACGAAATGAAGGAGCAAGGGTGGCAGTCTTCATTCTTATGAGTAATGGTGAATCTACTGAGCATTCTAGTCTAACACGACACGAACTGATTCAGATTATTAAAAAGAGGAAGATCAAATATGTTGGTACGGACAATCCACATGAGATTTTGTCCGTCAAAGAAACCATCAACTCATTTTGCAAGAAGTTGCCTTATCAAACATCATTAGTACATGTCAATTTGGCGAAAAATGGTAACACAATCCGTTTATCTAGTTTGGTAAGCCAATTTAAACTAAAAAAAGCAGGCAAGGCCTCAGCAGTCGAAACTGCTCGCTTTTTGGTTTATTTAATGAAACTGGGGGTTGGGATGATTCTCGAACCCTTCGAAAATGAGACGATGATTGAAGTAGGGCGGCCTAGACGACCAGGAAAGGGAGGCTGGTCCGAAAACAGATATGCTAGGCAAGGTGAGGAGATTGTAGCGAGGTCTACACAAGAAATCAAGAATTCTTTACAGATCTTAAACTTCACATTCGACTTGATTTCTAAAAAAACCAAATTTGGTGCTAAGCATAGCCGATTTCATGTGTTTCTGCCAAAATTTAGAGTTATCAAGATTCTCAATAAGCTGTCGATTTATCCGGCTAAGATCAAGATCTGGAGTCCGACCAAGAAGGTTCTAAGCTTCAAACCTCTGTCATCATCCGAGATGCATCACAGGGAGCAATACTTTAATCATTTACAAAGAATAGTAGTGGGGATAGATCCAGGAATCACAACTGGTGTTGCCATTTCGAACCTTAAAGGAAAAATAATACGAGTATTTAGCCGAAAAAATCTGTCTAAAGGAGCAATTGTTACTGAAATTACAAACTATGGAATCCCAGTCTTAGTCTGTTCCGATGTAAACCCCGCGCCGAACTTAGTTTCAAAGCTTGCGGCAACATACAACGCCCAAACATTTTCTCCCGAATTTCAACTAAAAAGAGATGACAAAAAAAACATCACGAAGGCTGCTTATACGTTTAAGCGGATTGATACTCATGAACGAGATGCATTGGCTGCTGTTCTGTATGCTTTAAAAAAATATGAGAAAGCCTTCCGAATGATTGATTCTACTGAGATCCTGTCTAATTTGACATCCGATTTAGCTAAGGGTTTGGTCATCCGCGGTTTATCCGTCAAGGACGCAATTGATGGTGCAAGTTTGCTCACAAATAAAGAAGAAGTCGGGGAAGAATTCACCCCAGAAAAGATCGATAATCTACCACAAACTTTGGGGAGATTAAGAAACTTACTTACTGAACTGGCGACGAGTGAAGATATCATGTCCAACTTGAGAGCTCACTCTGGGAGATTGGAAGGTAAAATTGAGTCGCAAAGTGGGACGATTAAATTTTTGAAACGACGTTTGCGAAATAAAGAAGATTCCTTACTTAGAAGAATGTTAAAAGATGAGTTAATAGAGTCAAAACAGACAAAAATACGGTTTTTGGAGTTGAAATTAAAGAAGGAACGAATCCAAAACCAGCTACTCAGGGATCAAAACAGATCATTTGAGAAGGTAATCTGGTATTCCGTAAATCAGAATATGATCCCCATCAAAGTGCTCAAAACTTTCTCCAGCGAGGGAATCTATCAACTTAGAAAAACCATTGGTCTGGAGAAAGATGATATATTGTTGATCTTGGACCCCAGTGGTGGTGGACCGCAAACATCAACTCCGCCGATGTCGGGGCGATCCCATTCGCTGCATAGTTCTCGGTCAGTTGCGCCGTTAC
>JACZSS010000179.1 GCA_022574115.1 Candidatus Heimdallarchaeota archaeon
TCACACCACAGATTCGTAGTTAGAAATAATTGACCTCAATTTCGATACGGCAATATCAACAAGTTATGCTAGTTAACCACTAATGATCCTGCGGATTCACCAGTTGAAACCAGTGACCGTCTAAATCTTTGAAAGTTAGACATTTTTCTGATCCATCGATACCCAAAAAATTAATACCCCTTTGCTCTAATTCTGCACGCTCCGTCTCAAGATTATCTGTATAGAGTACAATCCCCAAATCTGATGCCTGATAAGTGGGGGCATCAGACGGGTTGCCCGTTCGAAGTAGGAATTCCATGTCATCGCGCTCAATCCAAACTACAGTTCCACCATGTTGACTCGCTGTTTCTCTAAATCGCAATTTACTAATGTAGAATTTTTTTGCTTTTTGCACATCTTGTACAAAGAGTTCAATGTGGCCAATCTTCATATCTCAAAATTCAGGAGTTAGGTTATATATATTAGGTGGACCGGAGTGCCAATGATTAATACGCTTCGAAATAAGAAAAGATCAATAGTCTGGTTAAACAACCAGTTATAGAGAAAAGACTATCATTAAGAGAACTAAGTTGATCTCTCTTTACAATCGGAAATATTTCAAGAATTTCTCCTTATCATCCCTTTTACCCAGCCATAGAAAACAGCCAGAAGATAAAATACTATAGGCAAGAATCCAATTGACCGAATGAATCCGCCGATTGCGAAATACTGAATTTGTCCGAATTCATCCTGGGTATATTCGCGTACCTGGTAGCTTATGATTATAGGTTCCTCAATTAACCCATCATGTAGAATGGCAATTGAGAGTGGTCCGATCTGATCTGTAATCAATAGTGATTCTCGATCAGTTTCAAGTCTGACAAATGCTCGTGCCCACATGGCATCAAATTCATTATTGATCAACATTTTTGCAGTCTCAAAATTAAAAATAAGTATTCGTAATTCTACATTCGAAGCAAAGAAAAATCCTGCAAAATCCGAGGTTAAGATCACTTGATCAATGTATACTACATTAGCAGTTATTTCCAAATCTTTTTGTTCTGTAATAAGCACTCCAATCTCTCTAGCATCTCCTCCAGCAATATTCTGCATGATCAGTGAACTTATCAAGAAAAAAATCAAAAAGACTATCACAAATTTGAACCACTTATCATTAATCCATCTACTTCGAAGCCTCTCAATGACATCCATTGATATTTTGACCTTGAACTCTTTGTATTTAACAGTAAGCTTTTACAATTTAGATGTGGGAATGTGGTAAGAGTAATTTGATACCAATATGAGTTTAATTTACTTGTAACCCACAAAAATAGTTGATGCGTACCTAATCTCGGAATCACCCGAACCATGACTTTGCTCACTCCTTCTGATGTGGGAAACATTACTAAACCCTGCTTCTTTCATCTGATTTAGATATTCAATTTCTGAGGTCGCGCCACCAATGCAGGCACAGTATAGATCTTCTGTTAGTTGATCATTTACTTGTAAATCTGTAAGTGTTATCATATCCGAAATCTGAATGATTCTTTGAACACGGAGTTTTTATCGGGAACAAGATTAACGACACAATTACTGATGATTAAATCAATCATGTCACTTTCAATTGGCAGATTAGTTATCTCTCCTTTCAGGAATTCTGCATTTGAAATTTCCAACTTTGCTGCATTATCACGAGCCAGTTGTAACATTTGATCGGTCATGTCCACACCGTAAACTTTCCCGTTCTTTCCTACGAGCTGAGCTGCAGCCAGAATATCCTTACCAGGTCCAGAACCTAAATCTAAGACAACTTCACCGGATCGGGGGGCGGCAATTGATATTAATTGGGTATCACAACCAAATGATGGAATGAAATTTTCGGTTGTAAGAATATTTAATTCGACCGGATTTGAAGGTGCGCAGCATTCGCGTACCTCAGTAGTTGCTGGACGACAACATTCGTCTGCAGCGGTGGTAGTTTCGCAGCAAGAGCTGTGGTCTATTGTATGTTCAATAATTTCAGGAGTTGAAAGATATTTTTCAGCTATTTTACCATAACTATCTTTGACAATTTCCTTAATTTCTTCGTCGCTTTTCTGTAACTGGTAAGTCATAGCTAAATCACCAGTTTGTATTTAATAAGAAGAACCTTTTTTTCCTTCCAATTAATAATAGGAGAAAGAAGTAGAATTTCTTAGTGTCAAATCGTTCCGATATGGCAGCAGGAAGAATAGAGATATGTTCAGAATATAATGCAGTGGGATTCAACTGGATTTTTGTTGGCAATTTTAGCGGTACGAGGTTACATTATGAATTACAATCGATTTATCTCACGATAAGAGATTAGTCAAGGAAAGACATGAAATGAATGAAAACTAAATCAAATCCGATTTGAATTTTGGATTTCAACAAATTACCTCGACTTCAATAGTCTAATTTTTATCGGAATATTTGATAGATTAGCTGATGGAGCAGTTTCTAGCTGAAACAGAATATTTTGACATCAGTGATCCAATCATCAAAATTCATCTAGAAAAACTTGATTTGTCTGCATTGTCTGATAAGGAGAAGGCAATTAAACTGTTTTATCACGTAAGAGACAGTATCAAATATTCAGTTAAGCCGGTTGATCTCAAGAAAACGACTTATATTGCTAGTCATGTCCTACAACAGGCAAAGTCATTTTGTATTCCCAAGGCAATTGCCCTAGGAACCCTTGCAAGAGCAGTGGGTATCCCAAGTCGGCTACATTTTGTCGATTTCATTAATCATCGTCTTTCTGCTAACTTGGAACAATTGTGGGGTACTAATGTGATGGCAGGTCATTGTTATACTGAATTGTATTTGAATGGAAAATGGGTTAAAGCAACTGTATCGTTGGATAAAATAACTTGTGCCAAACACAAATTCAGACCTGTAGAATTTGACGGAGAAAATGATGCATTACTATTTGACACGGACCAAGAGGGACGTCCACACGCAGAGTATATCGCAGACCATGGAACTCATTCAGACATGTCATTAAAACTTGTTACAAATATATTTGAGAGCACGTATGGTCCAATCAACAAGGAGTTTATTGATCGAAATTTTCAAAGCTCTGAAACCACTTTCAAATAACTTCACAGACGGATAGTTAGCAGAGATTAGTTACAACATTCCGTATTAACCCAACAACTGTCAATGTACGAAACTAAAAGATCGTCGTTGGATAAAATCGCGATATCTCCTATCCCTCGATGGGTAATGTGAAGCATCAAAGCGCCATCAATTACAATATACGTGTTATCGCTTCTTGTAGATACCTTAGTCCGTAATCCGGGAGATTTCGAATTAATGAGGCTGCCAAAATTAGAAAAAAAATCTTGATTGTGAGGAAAAGCTAAGTCTACTTTTACATCCCTATCCAACAAATTTGGAATTAATCCTTTTATTAGTTCAGTATATTGAAACATGGGCTCCGCTAGTAGTAAAAAAATTTTATGTTTAGCTTTTTTCATCAATCGCAGAATTTCATTTCTGATATTATTTCCCTTGATTAGGTGGGCGATGTTGGGTTCTTGGTCCTCTTCCGGGTTCCAGAGTTCAAATACCTCTTCCTTTATAGTCTCAAGAAGTTGATTTTTTTTCATGAATTCGTCATGATAGTGGTTTTCAAAAAACTCAATTAAAGCCTGAAGGGAATTTAGGTAGTACTTGTTAGGTCGAGATGTCTCGTCTTTTGTAATTAGCTGTAAATCCGTTAACTTGTTTAATGCGGGATAAACCTTCGAATCAGGTAAATTCAAATCTTTACAAATCTGTTTTCCCGTAATAGTTGTTGGACTGTTAATAAGATATGCGAGAATCTTTACTTCATGAATTGAACCCAGATAGCCCGTTTGGCTCATATTCATGATAATTTGACCCAATTGATCCATATTAGGGATTCACCGTAACATATTATAAAGATCCTCTAACATTCCTACTACTCCTTAGTAGTAAACAGTAAATTATTAGAAATAATTACTTCGATCAAGCCAAAAATTTGTAATTCAACAGCTTCACAAATCTATCTACTACAATCTACTAGTAGGAATGGAATTTGTTTACCCTCAAAATCAATTAGTACAATTTGTCCTCCAATTAAGTGAGTCTGGTCGTGGGGTCGTCCAACAACAATCGTCACATGTTCAGGAATTTCAATGATACCAGGTCTTGTGAACTTGTATATGCCATGCGTTCGGTTTATGTTAACCAAGATAAATCGATTTCAAGGTGAAGTCTGCGATTCCCAAGTTTCAAAACTAGATAAAATCTTCGGATTTGATCTATCGAAGCTTTAGAACAAAGCCCTTAATAGGAAACGATAAATATCGATTTTGATAGAATCGTGCATTGAGTAGCTCGGATAAGGGTCTGTCTTTTAACCACATAATCATATTTATTATCAATTTTACCGAAGTACTTGGATTTAGTATTGTGATCCCAGTATTACCATTTCTTGGTTTATCGCTTGGTTTAAACCAATTTGAAATCGGCATAATTGTTGCGGTGTTTAGCTTTGCTCAATTCTTCTCAAGTCCGGTGACAGGGAAGCTAAGCGATCGTTATGGTCGCAAACCGATCCTGATTGTATCACAGATTAGCACATTCATTGGATTTGTTCTTCTTGGTTTTGCTACCGCAATTTGGATTTTGGTGACAGCACGATTAATTGATGGTCTGTTTGGGAGTAACATGACAGTCACTCAGGCTTATCTTAGTGATATTACTCCACCCGAGGATCGAACTCGAATTTACGGATATAGCAGTGCCGTGTTTGGAGGTGCTCTTATTTTTGGACCGGTGATTGGCGGTCTAAGTTCTCAAATTTCATTTTCAACACCGATGTTTATTGCAGCAGGTATTAGTCTAATTTCTATTGTTTTGGTGATTTTTATTTTACCTGAATCAATTCCCGACAGGGGCACAAGTAAACCATTAGACTTGGCTGAAATAGTTCCATACAAGCATGCCCGTAAGTTTTTTGGGATTCCTCGAATAAGAAGGATCTTGATTTTGTATTGGATTTACAATTTGGGCTTTATACTGTTCATTACATCATTTGTATTATTCCTTGACCTGCGATATCAAGTTGATGGTAGAATGGTAGGATTCTACTTTGGTTGGTTGGGAATTTTGAGGGTGGTCATGCAAGCTGGAATGATTTCGCCACTTATTAATAGATTAGGTGAAAAACTTACCTTGATTCTAGGACTGATTTCAATGATGGTATCTTTGTTGAGTTTCATTGTCATCATAAACATCTGGCTCATTTTTATTCCCATGACATTCCTTGCATTTGGAACTGGAGTCTGTAGACCAATTCTGATCAGTAGGTTATCTCAAGTTGCTGATCAAAAGGAGACAGGAACCTTGATGGGAGTAAGTAACAGTTTAGGATCAATTGCTCAATTCACCATGCCCTTACTTGGAGGAGCTATCTTGTTATTGCTACCCGCATTGGTGTTGCCTATAGCATCTGCGTTTTTGTTCTTGATACTCACTTTACTAATCACGTCGCTTAAAGCTTCCAAACCAATGGAGGTTAGATCGGATAAGCAACCTTCCATTGCTGGTTAAGACGTATATTTTAATTACAATCATTGTTCGACAATCCAAAGAAAACAAATATGTGATTCGATAGATCCATGCTCGGGAGTACCCACAAGGCCTCTCATATACTCTTCATTGAGGAATGGCGAAACAATTTCATGATACTCAATTTTAGCAAATCCAGAAAAATCAGAAAATTTTGGGTGAATACTCCTAAAGACAAACTATATGTTAAACCAGATTCAAATTTTACAATTTCAGTAAATGCTCTTTCACCATCTCCTCTTACGAAATAGTCAGCATGAGGGTACTCCTCCTTTAATTTCTCATCTCCATATGTAATTTCAGGACCACCCAGAACTATTTTACTTTTAAATCCCAGTAACCGTAAGCCGTTAACAATTTTTTTGGTTTCACTTATGTTCCAAACATAACCCCTATTCCAAGTATTCGAGGGTTAATGTTTATGAGTTCATGAGATTTTGGAAAGAGAAATACTTAATACAAACCTAACACAAACTTAATAATGACTGATTGGGTAAATAAAATAAAAATGATCGGGATGGAGGGAATCATAACAGTTGAAAGCGTTGAAGGTGATAAGTTTTATTAACCATGCATTGATGCAGTATTTAGTGAGAGTTGATTATGGCAAAACAGAAATATAACTGGAAAGAGATTAAACAGGAATATATAACCGACAACATTGCTACCGGAGGTG
>JACZSS010000180.1 GCA_022574115.1 Candidatus Heimdallarchaeota archaeon
AGGGAAAAACTATGGGTCACGCTGGAGCAATAGTACATGGAAACGTAGGGACTGCAGAAGGGAAAATTAAAGCACTCCAAACCGTGGGAGTGAAAATTGCGAACAAGATATCTGAAATTCCAGTCTTCCTGAAATAACTTATCGGTAAATTCTGAAAGTACAAATTGTTTTAGACTAATACTAGTAAACGCAATATTATTTTGTCTTAGATTTATCCTCTGAAAACCCAAGAAAATATTTATTAATATTTTTATCATTCAGGATAGTGCTTGCGTCTTCTGTATGAACAACTCTACCGTTTGCGAAAATATAACCTCTGTCAGATCGTTTCAGAGCTGATTTTGCATTCTGCTCAATAAGTAAAATCGTAGCTCCATCATCTCTTAGTTCCTCTATTTTATCAAGAATACTTTGGACCAGTAAAGGGCTCAAGGCAGCGGTCGGCTCATCTAAAAGTAAAACTTTCGGATTCGTCATTAGAGCCCTACCTAATGCCAACATTTGCCGTTGACCACCAGATAATGTTTCCGCAGGATCGTGTTTTTTTGGCTTCAAATCATCAAAGATACTGAACACTTTCTCGATGTCGTCACTGAGGTCATGGTCCATGAGGTATGCTCCCATTTCTAAATTTTCCAAAACAGATAGATTTGGGAATACATTGTCAACCTGAGGGACGTACGAGATACCTTTCTTGACCAGAATATCTGTTCGGAATCCGGTGACATCTTCACTGTTGTAAGTAACTGTTCCTGAGTAGTATGTTGCTAATCCATACAATACTTTAATGAACGTGGATTTTCCCGATCCATTCGGACCAATAATGGTGACAATTTCTCCCTCGTTAAGATCGAGGGATATATCATTCAGAATTTGGACTTTGCCGTAACCTCCTTGCAAATTATCAATCTCTAAAATCGTTTTTGACATATTATTCTCCTAAATATGCTTCAATTACAGTTTTGCTTTGTTGAATCTCACTTGGTGTTCCTTCGACAACAACTCGACCATTACTCATGACGAATACTCGATCGACTCCTTGTTGGAGAATAAAGTCCATGTTGTGTTCGATAATTAAAACAGAGAGACCTAACTCATCTCTTAGGGTTCCGATTCTTTCAAATATTTTCTCTGCAAGAGGTCCAGCGACGCCTGCAACCGGTTCATCAAGTAATAAAATTTTTGGATCACTCATTAGAACTCGACCTAAATCAACTAACTTTGACTGTCCACCAGATAGCTCAGAACAATAATGGTTGGCCATGTGAGTGATCTCAAGAAGATCAAGCGTATCATACGCTTTCTCTAAAATCTCTTTTTCCTCTTTTTTAATACGATTTCTGGTGAATAATGAATTTAATACTTTTACACCCAATTGATTTTTTGGGGGAAGCATTAAGTTTTCGATTACAGTTAGGTCTCTCCACAATCTCGTATCCTGATAAGTTCTGGACATACCCAATCTATTTATCTGATCCGAAGGTAGTCCATATACTTCTTCGCCATATAACATCACAGAGCCACCGTCACCCTCCATTACACCACTCATCACATTAAATGTGGTACTTTTACCGCACCCATTAGGTCCGATTAGTCCAACAATTTCTTTCTCATTAAGGTTTAAACTTACTCCATCTAGGGCTTGTATTCCCCCAAATCTCTTGGTCAAATCATTAATTTCTAAAATGTTTGTCAACTTGATTACTCCTTTGAACTTTTCGAAGTAATGATTCGCTTGCCGCAGGAAACGCATACTTCTGCTCCCACTTGATTTAATTGATTACAAAATTGACATCGAAGGGCACCTTCGAAAGTCGTCGAGGATCGGAAATAGTCAATTTTTGGTCTAAATGGCTCTTCTGGTACTAATCCATCTGTGAAATATCTCATGCTAAGCAGAATTATTAATCCTATAACTATCAATCTTAGAAAGTTGACATCAATATGAATGTTTGAAGCATTTCTAGTTGCTGTCGTATAACTTGATGATCCAAACAACAGACCACCGATATCGAGTACAATAAATCGAAAAACTACATCCATAGAGCATACCACAAAGCTAGATTCAGCAACACACGTTCGAAATGATACATTTGCCGGAGGAGGAGTTATAGTTCTTGAAATCAGTTCAATATACGTTATAAAAGCTGCTCCAATTATCATACCTTTGTTATTTCCTTTCCCACCTATCACAAAAGCAGCCCAGACCAAGAAAGTGGACGATGTCGGTAACATAAAGTCTGGAAAAATTGATCCCAACCACCAAGCCCAAACACCACCCGCAGCAGCCATGACACCTCCCCCTATTGCTAATATCAGGGCTTTGTACTGAAATACATTATATCCATATGATTGTACGACATCTTCATCTTCTCGAATCGTTTTTAGAACCCGCCCAAATGGCGAATTCAAAATTAATTCCGAGAGAACAAATCCAAGGGCAAGTAAACTGACTGAAATGATTGTCAAGAGTACTAGATAAGGTCTATCTGGAAACGCATTTTCCCAGACATCCAGCCAAGGACCACGGATATTTGCGATTCCAGGTGAAGATATGCCTGAGGACTCAGTTCGAGATCGCAAGGTGGTCTCAACGTTCAACACGATACGTAATATTTCACCCAAAGCAATTGTCACAATCGCAAAATAATCGGCTCGCAATCGGATAGTGGGGAATGCTGTTAGATATCCAACGACCATCGCTATAACAATACCTGTTGTCAGGCTGATCCAAGGATCTACGCCATACTTTGAATTCAGCAACCCCGTGGTGACTGCACCTATACCAACAAAGAAAATAACCCCGAAGTTTACCATTCCAGTCATTCCAGTATGCAAATTCAAGCCTATTGCCATCAGACCAAAAATACTGACGGAGATCAATATACTGGTTATCCAAATAGTTGGATTGGCAGAATCTCTGGAAACCACCAATACAAGAAAAGCTGAAACTAGGCCAATCGTGAATATGTTCGAAATATGTGGCTGTTTTCGATCAAATTTCCAAGCAAATACAATAAGGGAGCCAAGTAATCCCGCTACATTGAAACCCGAGATATCTATTGATCGACCGATTGAGATTGTGCCCTTCGAAATAAATGTTAATAATAAAAATGCGATGAATACGAGGTATAATATTATTGCATTCCGCTCAAGATAGGTCTTTGATCGATCTTGTGATGGTAAATCAGATTCTACCTCACTCATTCATTTCATTCTCCCTCTTCAAAAATTTTGCGCGGCTCGCGTCTTTAATTCGTTTACCAATACCTTCCTCGAAGAAAAGGAGGATGATGATCAGCATCACAAATGGTACAATTGTTCGGTATGAAGCTAATGCGCGACGGTTGAAGGGATCAGTTAATCCGCCGAAAACGGGTTCACTTATTGCTCGGCCAAAACCCATGATGTATGCAGCAGCTAGGGCTCCTGGGAGAGAACCAACAGTTCCTAGAATAATGACTGCAAATGCTGGCAAGAGAAAAATGATGCCAATTTCAGGTCTAAAAGCCAAAAAGAGAGCTGCATAAAATACACCCGCTATTCCAGCTAGTCCCCCTCCCAAAAAGGCAGCAAATAAAGTAATCCTTTCCACGTTGATACCTGAGGCAGCGGCCAAATCGGGATTATCAGCAGTAGCACGCATTGCTTTTCCGATTTTGGATCGTTGAATAATGAAATATGTAGCTACGACGCTTCCAATTATGACAAGAACGGTAAGTACATCAATATATTTTATTGCAAATTTAGACTTAGAAAAGGCATCAGGACTAAATGAGCCTTTTTGTCCCAAATTTAATTCCCAAACTATCGTATCTATTCGCCTAGGTTTTTTGAGCCAAGAAACTGATGAACTCTTATCATACCCGAACGAAGTATTGTCATTCGTAAACCGTATGAGTAAAAGCCCTCTTATTAACAGGGAGAGACCCAATGAAGAAATCATCATTGTTTCTAAACTCGCTTTTTTTTGTCGTAGGGGGCGGAAAATTAAAATATCACTTAACACTGAAATTCCTCCTCCTGCTAGAAATCCGAATATTAATCCGAAAATTAACGCGGTAGGAGCCAGAATTGATCCTTCCTGAAAATATCTAGAGTTGCCAATAAAAATAGCCATATAGCCACCAACGACCAAATATTCCGCGTGTGCAAAATTGGGAAAACGTAGCAATTTATAGGTGAGGGTTAACCCCATGGCAATCGCTAGGAACAAAGATCCCCAAATCAATGTATTTCTTATTATTGAGGTGAAATTTAATCGGATCTGACCATCTTTGGTTCTATCAAATAGTAGTTGATAGATGATGAAGATCCAATCCAATTCAATAAAAAGTACTAAAGTTATGACGAATAATTTGACCCAAAGATTAGTTGCATCGTAACGTTGTTTGAGTCCAATACTCGTTAATAATCGAAGAAGTAAATAATTCATCATCACAAAAATGAAATAGAATAAGAACCATGAAAATGAATTTAACATCGAATCGATTAGATTTCCAAATCCAAATGATGAACTAAAGATAAATCTGAATATTAACGCCAAATCGATGAGCAAAATAATTATAATCTCAGAGATTATTAATTTAAGAGTAATAGGAACCTCATTGAATATTTTCTTGAGGTTAGCATAATTTGTTTCACCCCGAATTTTATCAAAAAATGTTTGCTCATTATTTACAGAGGTCGAAAGCTTGTCTTCTACTTCTTTGGCCACATACTCAAACACAAATGTTGGTGTTTAAAGTTGCTCATTAACAATTACATGTTTTTATGATTTTGTTTTATTATGGATAGGATTACAGGTGTCTATTGTAGCTAAATTGTCAATTCAACAGAAACTTGTAGTTCAGAATACGCTTGAATTTGAAAAATTGCTTGATAAAAGTTAGTATTATCGGGATTAACATCAGTTAATCCCGCAAGAGTATTTTTCTAGTTTTAGTTAGTTCTTTTTCGCACGACGAGTGCAACGAGTGTTAAACTGAATAATCCAAGGAATACTGGTCCCATGCTGAGTGGTAAACCATCATCATCCGTATCACAGCTGCTCGGGAAGGTAACTGCCGAAAGAGCTGCGGGAGGGGTAAGACTAATAACATCATCTTTCCAGCTTCCGGTTGTCACACGTACTCCATCCTTGAATTCCCAAAGATCATATGTACCACCATCTCGGTCACCATTTGTATCAAAAACAATTGATCCTGATGCACCGGAGTATGCAAGTGCGGTAGCTCGAAGGTTATCACGAACATCTTCACCAACAGCTGATGAAGCTGCAACTGCCGCCAGCCCAATTAACATGGTAGCATCGTATGATTCAGCAACAAAAATTCCGGGTTCAGAACAAGCTTGATTTGCGTATGATTGTCTAAAGCTAGTGGTACCAGTAACAGCTGGGACAGTTCCCACGACACCGTTAGCAGCAGCGGCTACGAAACCTTCTTCATTGAAAATTTCGTTGTCAGCAATACCATCAGTACCGAGAATTTGACCAGAATATGCCTGTGAGTTCAATTCGTTAAGGATTGCAGCACCATCAGTTAAGAAAGCAACTACAAAGATTCCGTCAGTTGTAGCATCAACAAGTGTTGTGACCGGTGAGCTGAAATCTACTGTGGTAACTTGATCGTAAGCAATGTTTGCTGGGACAGTTCCACCCAAAGCCTCAAACGCGTTTGCAAAAGCATCAACTAAACCTTGTCCATAAGGATCATCAATTCCAATGATCGCAACATTTCTAAGCTCTAATTCGTTATAAGCTAGTTGAGCTGCTGCTTTTCCTTGAAATGCGTCAGATGGTACAACTCGAAAGAGATAATCATTATCATCTTCAGTTGTAAGAGCTGGACTGGTAGATGCGTAAGAGATTTGGGGTGTTTTTGCGGCCTCAAAAGTTGGGTTTGCACCCAAGGTTACTGATGAAGCAGCTCCTCCAACTACACCGGATACACCTGCATCAACTAAAACTGTAGCTGCATTCTGTGCTTTTGTAGGATCAGTTTCAGTGTCTTGTACAACTAACTCGAAAGTAAAGTCAGAGTTTGCTGCATTTAGGTCAGAAACTGCAAGTTCTGCTGCGCTTTGAAATCCTGCACCTAAACTCCCTAAAGCACCAGTTAATGGTGATAATAACCCAATCTTAACAGTGGTTTGGGCTCTTGTGGGTGTGGTTACCATGCCGCTAACCATTACCGTCAAGAGTATTATTGATATAAAGTATTTTCTTTTCATTTTTTTTACCAACCTGTAAGATAATCTTACAAATTAAATC
>JACZSS010000181.1 GCA_022574115.1 Candidatus Heimdallarchaeota archaeon
CCTAGAATAAAAATAAGTGTCACAAACAAGGATGTAAACAACTTTATGTCCAATTATCAACGAAATAGTGTTTAATCTTTGAAAAGTACTTGATCGAGTAAACAAATCCTATTATCAGCCTGATGCATCGACAACCTATAGTATTTGAGGATTGAATGGTCATTTTTGTTTTTTACACTACAATTCAACTTAATCTGAAATGTAGTGTAAAAAATATTTATTATAATTTAAGGAGCTGTAAGTCATTTTACCAACAAAATTTGAATGCTTTTCTCGTGGAAGAAAACGTTCAACTTTTTCCTAGATTGTGTGGAGCTGGAACAATACAAGACCCATTCCTCCTCTAACAATTTTTTATTCTGATTTTTTCTCCAAATCCTCTTTAGCTTGCATTCTAGACAGATAGTATTTACGACTACCGCTCCCGCTACTGGACAAATATGCCTGATGATGGGTGTATTTCATTGATCGCATCAAATTCCTAGTTTCTTTGTTTCTTTCTAAATCTAGAATATTTATTTTCATTATTGCGATCTTATCTATGATCGTGTCTTCGGTTGAATTTAATCCTACTAGCTCATCAGCTAGTCGTTTTTGCAAATTAATAGCTGCATCAAAATCATTTTCTCTAAGATGAGTCTGAATGGTGGCCTCTTGTTCCCTAACTTTCTCCAATGTTAAAAATTCCATCACTCTGTTATTTTCGTTTAATATTTCATTTTCATCAGTAGTGAGCATAATTTGCTGACTTCCGTTCATAGTCGATTGTTTTAGCGGATCATCGGGTGAAGCGTATTCAAATTTCATCTTGATGATATCAGTCGAATTGTTCAATTGTTCTGGCAGGACATCCAGTTCAAATATAATTTCAAGCACATCTTCTTCTCGATAGATGGGAATCGTTATATTAGCAGGCGAATCATAATTAAATGCCTTGATAATTGTTGAACCATTAATACCTTGTACAGTTAGCTTCAAATCCATCGCAAGGATATTGACTACTCCCTCCAGGGCTTCTTGTATAACCAGTGGGATTTGGTCGGGATCTTCAATGTAATGATAATCACCCCTTCCATGTTCGGCAATACCACTCATCAGTGATTCATCAAAATCATCTCCGATTCCAAAGGAGCTTACTGAAACATTGTTTTGAAAAATATCGCCTGCTAATTTCTTTATCAATTCAGGATCTTTTATGCCTACATTCGCCAATCCATCTGAAAACAGGAAAATTTTTCTTGACATTCCCTTGTTATCAGTTAATTCATTGTAGCCTTTCTTGACGGCATCATATAGGGCAGTGGATCCTCTTGAATGAAGTTTATGAATTTTATCAATAAAATTCTGGCGATTTTTTGATGGATATCCTTTGAATTCAACTTCGATTTTGTTATCATAACTGATTAAGGTTACATGATCTGCCGCCTTTAGATTATTTACCGCATACTCCACCCCTTTCTTAGCATATTCAATTTTTTGTCCACTCATAGAACCACTTCGATCGAGTACCAGGACTAGATCCAACGGATCGCGTTGTTTAACTTCCTCATTTCGTTGGACTTTCTTCCCTTTAATTTCCAATAGGACGTATAACTTATTCAAAACTCCTTTCAACACATAATCGGTCGAAGGGATCATATTTATTTCAAAATGTTCGTTTTCAATTTTCATCTTCTTTTCCTCCTTTGAGTATTTCATCAACTTTGCTCAAGTTGGTCAAAACCTCTTTTCCTGCTTGAGTTAGCTTAAATCTCTTTGTGGGTCGACCACGTTTCTTCTTACTATTTTTTGGCAGTTGTATTTCTATCAAACCAAGTTTCAAGAGGTGTTTGAATTGATCTGATATTTCAGTTGGGGATTTTTGAAATGTCCTTTGGTACTCCTGTTGCGTATATGGTTTTGATCCAATGGAACTCAGGTACCCTTTTTGTTTATGACCCAAACCCAACTTTGTTTTCTCTAGTAATTGTTCTTGGCTTTGGATTTCAAAAATCAGCTCCTCACCAAGCTCAGTTAATGAATACTTCCCATTTACAAGATAAACTACATTGGCAATATGCAATTCCTTCAACCTCCGGTACAGGGTGGCTGTGGAACACTTTCGCATATCATTGACAATAATCTCATTCAGTTTTTTTGTTGATCTACTTTTATAAATCAATTCCTTGAGAATCAGTTTTGCCTCTGGTTTATCAAGAATAGGTAGAATCGCCACAAAGAATATTGAGAGATCACCATATTTATAGCTTACTATTTTCTCAATAAATGTAGTTAAATAATTAATTATTTATTTATCAAAAATTGTAGTTAAGTATTTTTATGAACTAAATTGGCCGTGAGTGCAATAATGACCACATTAACAATGCTAAAAAGATCGCTACCAGTTCGTTCAATTCGAAGTATAACACTTAATATTCAAAATCTAACAGCTCTCTCGACTGCCCAATTAGCTATTTCCCGTTAAGTCACAAAGAAGGAAAATCGATGGTTGATTTAGCTATGACAATTAGATCTTGTTTCACAGTTTGATTGTCAATTAAATAAGATTTTTGCTTACTTCAAATAAATAATATTTGAAGTGATTTTCAACGAATTAGTATTATAAGCCTTAATATATTATAAATCACAAAATAAATATATCATTACTATCATACCTTGTCCGTGCCAAATTATTCATACTAACAATCTTTGCTTAATTAATGAGTGGTGATTTGATGGGAATCACGAAAATTACTTCAATCTCATTTCTACTTATTCTAGTATTTCTGGTCCAATCAATTCTAGTACCTGCAGAAATAGTTAACCAAGTTGATCAAGAAGTCAGTGTTGATTCAAACGTGGATAATATACCGAGCAAAGGTGAATTAGGAGGAACTGCAACATCTAATGCTCAATCCTTGGATGGCAGTTATCAGAAAATTTCCGAATTTAATAATTCAGAATCAACAGTAATCGTTCAAACTCCAAATAACTTTGCAACAAATATAGATTCCGTATCATCTCAGGGAGATATCACAGATTTCGCTAATTTATCCACTAAAGATGGTCAGATTGCATCTTTTAGTGAAAATCCAATAACAAAAATTTGGGGAGATAATATCAATCATTCGGACATAGACATTATATTATCAAATGCAACTTGCATGGGCGGAAACTCCCCCAATATACAAAATATGAATATAAATAGTGTAAATATTTATCTCAATGGTTCTGGATCGGTTCGATTAGGAATATATCAGGGAGGTGATTTGGTCACAGGTCCACCTACCGCAAATTTAGTATGGGATGCGGGATTAATAATTGCGCCTGGAATAGATTCATGGCAAACGATTCCAATCTCAGATATTCAGTTAAATGCATCGTTAGCCACCTGGATATGTTGGAAGGCAAATGATGAATCTGTATCAGTTTATTTCAGAACAACATCGAATACAGATGATGATTTTCAAGATTCACGAGGAAGTTTTATCTCGGATACAGAGTCATCGGATGAAACTGTTGCATGGAGCTCAAATTTCCCAGCATCAGGCAGTTTTGATACTCGATATTATTCTATTTATTTAACTTATGACTTACCAGAGCGCTTGGACCAAGAACTCGCTTTTGATGGTGCAATTAATTTTGCATCAAGCTTAAACTTAGCAATATATACCAATCTTGTGGGTAATGAACAAATAAATGTATCAATGTGGAATGGCTCTGGATGGGATTTGATTGGAACAGATTTCATAGCGAATTCGTGGAATAATTTTACCATTAATGTGACTTCGCCAACATTAATAATAAGATTTTTTACTAGCGGAGATGGTATCTTAGATCTCTGGGAATTTGATTTGATTGCTGTTACTTTTTGGGGGAATGTAGGCAAGGATCTCTATATTTCTCAACCGAGTAATAAAGATAATTTGGAAGATAGAGGTACTCATAGTAATTTTAGCACCTTAATGAGTGACGATGGAGGATTTGATACTCTAACAGAGTCAATCAATGCTTCTGTTATTAATGAATCATTTGAAAACGAATTTCCACCAACTGGTTGGTCAGCGCTAAAGTGGGAAGTCACATCTGACCAAGCTTTTGACGGATCATATTCCGCAGAATTTACTGGAAGTGGAAATAGACAACTAACAACTGTGAATATTGATGCTTCCAACTCATCTGCAATCTTCGTTGATTTTTATTGGTATGATTTAGGTATCGGTGCTAACCAATTCATTTTAAAATATTTTGACGGGAACGTTTACGACACAATTGTTGATCTCAATACTGTTATCTCTCCAGATGGATGGCATCATTATCTAGAAAATATCACAGATAGTCAATACTTAGTAGATAATTTCAAAATAAGATGGACTATAACCCCCGCAGCATCTGGATCAACAGTTGGGGCTTTGGATTTGATCAGAGTAACCCTCCAAGAAGACGTGGCCAAATTAGATTTAGAAGTAGAGTTTACAGATATTCCTTTTTCAGCTCCAAGTTCGGTACTTAGGATCCATACGGGGAATTTAGCTACCGAAACCTTAGGGGTCGAATACTGGACTGGATCAAGCTGGAGCGTACTAACTTCGACATTGATTGCTAACTCATGGAATAATTTTACAGTTTCCACTTTTGTAAACTCTTATAATTTCAGTATTAGGCTGATTGATGGAAATAGAAGCAATGATGACACCATCAATATTTGGCAGATTGGCTCAATATTACTCAATTTCGAAATATCAGCAACTCATTACCAACTGGATTGGGAACATCAAACTCAGAATGTTGAAGCTAATAAAGAAGAATACAGACTCACAATTTTTGGCTATAGTTCTAATGTTTCAGAACAATTTTACGTTCAAATTTGGAATCCTCAAACAAGCAGTTGGGAGCCCACAGCGTTGACAATCAGTAATACAGAACAGTGGTACAATGTAACCATTACACGGGATTTAATTCAGAATGCCCAACTTACCTGGAGATACACCGGGAGTTTAGATAATATTGCCGATGGAAATGATTTAAAACAATCAACTCTGCTAATTGATTATTCGGGAGTGGCATCATTTAATGAAGTACCAATTATTTTAATCCCACCACCGGACATAACATATTCTGAAGGTACTATTGATAATATACTTGTATGGACGGTAACCGATCAAAATCCAGGAACTTATACCGTTGAGAGAAATGAATCTAACACTGGCATATCAGGTTCTTGGATGGATCAACAAGAGATTACAGTAAATGTCGATGGACTAGCGGCAGGAATTTATAATTATACGATAATACTGCTTGACGCGTTTAATACAACCCTTGCGGATAGTGTACTTGTAACAGTTGAAGATACGACTCCACCTTCATTCCTCCAACTACCTTTAGATTTGATTTTCAATGAAGGTGTCGCCGGAGTAACTTTATCATGGACATTGATTGATTTGCATCCTCAGGGTTACGAAGTTTTAAGAAATGGCACCAGTACTAAGAGCGGTAATTGGATTTCAGCAGAAGCCATAATAGTAGATCTCGAAGGATTATCTCCGTTTGTTTACAATTACACAATAATAGTAATGGATGAATCAAATAATGTCGTAGTCGATACGGTTTTCGTGGAGATACTCGAAGTTATTTTCATTTCCGTAGACACTTTCCAACCTCAAATTATCTTAGAAACAAAGGTATTTGAAGGTTATATTGATCAAATTGCAGGTTCATGGGTCGATGTCAGTAATCAAACTGTTCCCTTTGGGAATGTATCAGCAGTGTTAAGTGAGGATTTACTAGGCGTGAATGTATTAAAAACGCAAATTACAACCGTTTTCGACGGATCATTTTTCATGGGTTTCGATTATACTGGAATCTTACCTGGGTCTTATTTTCTGATTTTTGAGTTTAATCAACCAGGATATCAAAATCAGACAGTTAATTTTTCTGTCTCGGTGTTAGCTCATCAACTTTCAATTGAAATCGATTTAACAGGAGAATTGATTCAGAATCAAGATTTCGTCTTTGAAATAAGAGTTGTATATAACGACACTCAAGCTGCTTTACTTGGTTTAAATCAGATTGGGGGGAAAACAGGAGGTGTTGAAGGAATAACTGTTACTGCGTCACTTGAGTTGGAGTACCAAAATGGAACACTGAAAACCTTGGATTTGAGGGTAATAACTGACAATGACGGTTATGCAATAATGACAGTTTTTGCTAATCAAACTGCCAACTTATCAACGATTTTGGTGATTAGTGCTGCTGCAGAATCTTCAACTATTGCAGTGGAAAATGTAGAAACCG
>JACZSS010000182.1 GCA_022574115.1 Candidatus Heimdallarchaeota archaeon
GCATCGGCTCGCCCCTGCACACCATGTGCCTGGTGACGATGGGCCTGTGGCTCATCGACAACGCCAACCTGGAGGAGATCGCCCAGGCGTGCGCCCAACGAAACCGGTACGAGTTCATGCTGACGATGGGGCCGCTCAGACTTCGAAACGTCACTGGAAGCCCGGTGAACCCAGTCGCACTGTTCTAAGTTCCTGTACTTGGACAGTCACATTTCAAATCCGAATATGAAAACATCTTGAATCAACTGCATCTACCAACTATATCGGAGATGTACCCTCTTGGTACGACCCTTGATATCCAAATGTTGCTTGCCGTATGGCTTGATGAAGCAGAGAAAGTTCAGGAGAATCTTACACCCGAACTAGGATCCGGAGATATTATTCAATACACGTATTTTGTTCTGAATGATCATCCATTCTCTGATCTAATCAATTATTGATATTTTCTCATTCGGCACGCATAAATTGCTAAGGCAAAAATTCCGAATAATACCATGGAAAAAGAAACTCCTGATTCTGAAACAGATTGATCTTGGGTGCCGACGGTAAATAAAATCGTTGAAAAAATCGTATAGTTAATATTGGCCTCACTTGGCCCGTTTGCAAATACAGCAAGGTTCGCGGTCAAATCGATCTGGGGAGAATAAGTCACGTACCCGACTTCTTCTGAGAATGCAAAATTGTATATTGTTGATGGTAGGGGCACTCCCTCCGAAATTGCATCATTAATTGCCTGAATAGCTGTGTTTATGTCTCCAATACTATCTCCGCTAAACAATATTAGACCGATATCTCCTCCGCTGTTGACAACCAGCAGATCCAAGACTTGCGTGGTCAACAAATCAAAATTCATCAAAATTGTCCATTCAGTACTATCCCATACTTCATCTCCATCTACCATGAATGTAGAACTGTAAAAATAGGGGTAAAATGACTCATAATCAGTATCTATACTCGTCTTGTGTAAATCTTCATTAGATATCAGCTTATAGCTAAGATTATCAACCGCATTATCATTATATAGTATATCAGTTGAATAAACTACCACATAAATTGTCTCCAAGGCACTTGTATAGATTAACTGGATATTGTCTAATTCTGAGTTCTCAGCTGTTAAAAAGCTATCTGCTAATAAATGAGGATTTATTTGGTCGTTGACATTGAATAATAGCGCATATTGAACTGAAAGAGTAAACTGTGTATCTAAGATGGCGACAAAATGTTGTCCCCCGGTCATTTCCAAGTCTAAAATAATGGTTTTACCCGCAAAATTTCGGGCCTCGTAAATATCAAATCCGAGCGTCGTATTTACTGATAAAAACAGATCACTATTATCCGTAGACAAATCTTCTATTTCTAATGTATATGCACCAGAGCCAAGATATGACACTACCTCAATCAAATAGTCGCCTGAATTGTCAACAGCATATTGAATGCTTTCTGGATATTTTGCATTTTGACTACTCGCTTTCAGCAAAACATTAGAATCATAAAGAAACAGATCAAAATCTGATCCTTCATTACCGTACATTGAAATTAAATATGTTGTATTAGTTAGTAAGGCTACTCTCCACCATGTAGAATCATCAGTGTCAGACAGAAAACCTTCAAAAATGCCAAGGACAATATCTCTTGGATCATCAGAACTATCTCCAGGTCCATTCAAGGTCAACCGTGCGACTCCTTGTTGAGGAACTAGTGAAATTAGAAGTAACGCAATCATACTGAGATGGAAAAGATCCTTAAATTTCACGAATTTCAATTAACTTGGGGATTTATAAATACATATACATTTTCCCATTTTCATACTTCATTGCTGTCTTATGGCAAAGTTTGAAAGGTGGACCACTGGCGGAATGTTCAAAATTAGGTTGATTTTACGGTTTAATTTTAGGTTTATTTCGTTGAAAAGAAAATTAGTCCATTGTTAGGAATTAAAAAGATAAATGTGCCACATATAATAGTAAATATGTCGTATTATCAATATCAACAACCCCAAAGGGACATTTACGCTGACCCAATGGCGAGTTTAATTCTTTCTAAATTATACAACGGTCTTTTATTTGGCACATTAACGGCATTCCTGACTGCCTTCTTTGTCTCCGATCCAAACACAGCTGGAATAATCATTGTGTTCGCATTTATAGGAGAGGTGATTGCAATTATTGGATACTTTTTTGCAAAAAATGAAATAACAATTGAAAGATTATATTACTTATTCGTAGGTTCAAGCTCTGCATTGCTCGGATTTACGATTCAATCATATCTTGCGATAGAGGGCGGATCAACCATTGTCCTTGGTGCGGTGGGTATAACCACTCTAATTGTTGCCTACACATATAATAGAGCGCGAACAAAAAACCCAGATCTCAATCAATTGTCGTCACGCTTATTTCCATTATCCATTGTCTTTATTGTATTGCTAATCGGCTCATGGTTTATCCAAGTGGGGTCGATATTCATGATATTCTTTAGCTTGTTTGGAGCGATTTTGTTTTCACTCTACTTGTATTTTGATTTTGCTCGAGTGATGCAAGGAGCGATCAGGTCACCGGCGAGGTCAGCTTGGAGATTATATTGGGATATCCTCTTAATCTTTAGATATCTGCTGTACTTTCTCGGCGGTGTTTCACGAAGATAATTTAATTAATACTAAGAAAAATTTTATACTTCCAGAGTTAATTCTCTATCTGTGGTCCATAAAATACTTAAAATAGTAGCGTATGGTCATCCTTACATTCGTGCTAGCCATAAATCTACCTGGCAATTAACTACCGAGAATCAAATGAATCTTTCAGCACATTGTATTATAGGCGTATCCGCCGATTTTGCAAGTAACAATTTGCCAGAGTGGGTCAAAAAAAGGATTGTCCAAGGAGAAAGTTATCAGACAAAGCTTACTATTGGATCAATTACATTTGAGGGGACAGTAAAAGGTCATTCTGAATTACTATTAACCAACCCCAAAGATATTGTCTTTCGAAAAAGTAATTTTGTGTCAGATAGAACAGTTGGAATTAATTCGAGCTTTGCCGCGAGCGATTTACCGAAGTCTATTAAGGGGGCATTAAGAGACCCAACAACGCAGATCATTCTGGAACTGGTTTTTAATTGAGCAGATTTTTTAAGTACGAAGAAAACATTTCGAGATAAGATCTTAGCTCATGAAATCCCTCAGGAGTCAGATTGAATATGGTCACAGCTCTATTACTCTGAAACTCTTTGTGTTTGCTAATATAATTTGCGTCCATTAATTTCTTGCACTGACCATTTAGATTTCCAGAGGAGATCTCCGTTCGTTTCTCTAATTCTGAAAAACTCACGCTTGGTCTTGGTAGAAGATAAAGTAAGATCTTCAAACGTGGAATTGAATGAATTATTGGATTAATCGTGACAGAGTCATTTTTAGCCCATTCTGTGGCTTTGGGAAAGATTTCATGATAAGCAAGTTTTAATGATTTTACCCAAAAATTCGGATCATCCGAATTGATATTACCGCTCAATTCCTCAAGCAACAATCTCGTATCTTCCGGGTTATCTGAAAGTTTCGACAGTTTGACTCGCAGGAGTGTAGCTTGAGTGTAATAGAGCGAGGAACTCATACTTTGTGCTTTTTCCAATATCTTTGCGAGAATTTCTTGTGCTTCGGTCTCAACCAATCTTTCCTCTGTAAATTTGAACTCGTATAGTAACAAATCACAATAGTTGATCATCGCCACCAACTTGGAATTATAGTCTAAGGCAACATCGTCTGATAAGGCTTTGAACTTTGCAAGAGCCTCCATTTTACGCTTCAATCTCGGTTCCGATTTCAGAACCAAAGAGCTAGCGAGCTGATATTTCGAAACGATCTCTTTTGTTGAGCTCTGGTTGATCAGTTCCTCAAATTCTTTGAGATAATTCTTTGCAAGTAACAGATTCGCGTCCTCGACCGCAATTTGAATAATTTCTAGGAAAATGCTTGGTTTGAATGTTTCATCGATATCAGAGTAATATCTCTCGAACAGCCCAGTAAGCGTGTTTAAAGATTCTTTCAGCTCACCTCTCAGATATTGAACTATTCCGAGTCCGTGCAAAGCCCAAATTACACCATGTGGCGTAGGATGCTTCTGCCAGTATTCGAGGGATCGACTGAAATATTCCGCTGCAACTTCTTGTTCATTAAGATACATTAAATTTTGCGCATAGGAAGTCAGTGCACTGGCTTTGTTAGGCCAAGTATTCAAACTTTCGGACATCTCAATTGACCTAAAAAAATATTCACTTGCCTCGGTTAACTTTCCTTGATTAGTCAGGAGAGAACCAATTCTGTATAAAACTAAATTTTGATCAATTGGAATTGTCAGCTCACAATATTCCATATTGCATTTTTTGTACAGGTCTAAAGCTTCATCTAGATCACCATTAAATTGCAGAATTAACGCTTTGACGTAATGATATGCAGCTTGTAGATCTAAATGATCGGCTAGTACATCGCCATGGTCAACAAGAGCGGAATCTAACTCTTGGGAACGCTTCATTGCGTGTTCTGAATTTTGCATACCAAATAAATATACAATTTCTAGTATTTGTCCAAAAAACGATATGTACAGATCCTTTTCAATATCCGCTATTTTTCTTGCATCTCGTGCGAGTTGAATTGCATGGTTGTATTTTCCTTTATGCCTCTGTATCCTGCTCATTTGGAGCAGTGACCTAGAATTTCCAGATATGTCAGTTCTGTTCAGACTATCCAATGCGACATCTATTTGTCCGGAGTTTACCAACTCCGTCACATCATCCAAAGTACTCAAGGTTAATAAATTTTATTCGCTTCAGCTTAAATTCATAACGGAATGAGCAAACTTCGTCGATCGAAGTAAGTCTATAATTTATATACTTCAGGTCAAGCAATAGTTTATGGATTATACGAGTTTAGGAAAGACAGGATTGCAAATCTCTGAAATGGCTTTGGGAACAATGAATTTTGGGTCAAGGATAACAGAAGAACAATCTCATGCCATTCTAGACAAAGCCAATGATCTTGGCATAAACTTTATTGATACAGCCAACGCGTACGGAAAGTCAGAAACCATCATCGGTAGATGGCTTAAATCCTCAAAAGCTCAAGATGATTTTATTATTTCAAGTAAGGTTGGATGGCCAATGGGAAAAGGAGTTAATGAAAAAGGTTTATCACGAGCTCATATCCTCAAACAAGTTGCTAGCACCAAGGAAAAACTTAATGTTGACCAAATTGATATTTATCAACCTCATTTTCTTGATAATTCAGTTAGTGTCGATATGCTGGCAAAAACATTCTCACAACTGGTAGATGATCAATCTATCGGAGTTATTGGGGCTCCCCTATTTGCTCAAGCATGGAAACGTCTTCAATGGTATTATACGTCCCGGATCAATGGATACAACAATATCGAATTTCAATTGATGCCGTTTTCACTTCTTTCTAGATCAATTCAAACAGGGGATACTACTGATATCTGTGAGGAATACAATATTCCGATTGTTACCTTTGGAGTACTGGGTGGAGGTTTACTGACAGGTAAATATACAAGTGACAAAGAGTTTCCCGAAAATGGAAAACAGATGATGAAAAAAGTGCATGAAGAAGGTCAAACAGATAGAATTATGCAAGAGTTGCAGCCACTTGCAGACGATAAAGGAATCTCTGTGATTAAGTTATCTTTGGCTTGGGTCCTTCAACATGAATTTTCAGCTTCTTCAGTTATTGGGGTTTCCTCACCTGATCAGTTGGAAGATATCATGTCTGTTACCGAAATTTCACTAACTGAAGGCGATATAAAAGAACTTGAAAGGATTTCTCAGGCGAATAAAATCTGGTAACTAATCAGTCAAACTCCAGTAAAATCCCCCTTTTCCGACCTCTCTTAATACTTTACCTTGTTTAATGAGACTTTGTCCTGCGGTAATTACATGCGAACCACTTTTACAACCCGAACAGAGCTCAGGATAAAGATCCGTGGCATTGAGGATTTGAGACGTGGTAAACTTCCTGGTTTTACTTTGAAGGATTTTAATAAAACATTTTTCGTTCTTGTTCATTCCTCATCGCCTAAGTTAATCATTTACCTCAAGTACATAAATCTATCAAACAGACCTCTTCGAAAATATATAGAGTATGAACTTACGATTTATTATCTTGATCGAATACATTTATTTTACTGACTAGCATGTTTACGTGGGAAGCATCTGGTTTTTCAAAGGCGACCGTAAACTGGATTTTCAGTATTTTGTTGTTGG
>JACZSS010000183.1 GCA_022574115.1 Candidatus Heimdallarchaeota archaeon
CCCGCATTAAGGCTGGTCAGCAAGAGTACCTCTATTTGGGCAATCTGAAAGCACTCAGGGATTGGGGTTACGCTCCAGAATATGTCGATGGTATGTATCGGATTCTTCAACACTCAGAACCTGACGATTTCGTCTTATGCACGGGAAATAGTTATTCAGTGAAAGAGTTTCTAGAAATATGTTGTGAGTATACTGGATTGGTCGTACAAGACATTTTGAAAATAGATGAGCGATATTTCCGTCCATCTGAGGTAGATCACCTCCAAGGAGACAATTCTAAAGCTAAAAAACTCCTGAATTGGGAGACCCAAGTAGACTTAGAAATGCTTGCAAAAATTATGATAGATATGGACATGAAATCAGTCGGCTTAGATCCTATTGGTGAGGGAATTGAGTATCTTCAAAACAGTCCTTATTCGTGGACGACAAATGAACTCACGGTGGGATAATGGAACTAGATGCTAAGATTTACGTAGCAGGTCACAGAGGTGTTGTTGGTTCCGCAATATTACGAAAGCTGAAATCTGATGGATATAATTGTATAGTATTTAAAACTCATGACGAGTTAAATCTGCGCGATTCTAAGGCAGTAGATGATTTTTTCAAGCTTGAAAAGCCAGACTATGTATTTCTAGCTGCAGCAAAAGTTGGTGGGATCCACGCCAACGACACATATCCCGTCGATTTTCTGATTTATAATCTTGAAATTCAGAACAACGTGATTTCCATGTCTGCATTATCTGGTGTAAAGAAATTGCTTTTCTTGGGAAGTTCCTGTGTCTATCCTAAATATCCGAAATTACCCATTACTGAGGATCAATTAATGACCGGAGTATTGGAGCCGACTAACGATGCATATGCGATTGCGAAAATTGCAGGTATCAAACTATGCCAATCCTATAATAAACAATTTAATACTAATTTCATCTCAGTTATGCCCACTAATGTGTACGGACCAAATGACAACTATGATTTGGAATCCTCTCATGTCCTCGCAGCACTCATAAGAAAAATCTCAGAGGCAAAAGAAAATAAATCATCATCAATTACACTGTGGGGTACAGGAAGGCCACGAAGGGAATTCTTACATTCTGACGATTTAGCGGAAGCTTGCATTTATTTAATGAACAAATATAATTCTTCTGAAATAATTAATATTGGAACCGGTAAAGAAATTTCAATTTTGGACTTAGCGCAAAAAATAATTGCACATGTGGAGTGGGAATTAGACATTATCAACGATCTTACAAAACCTGATGGAACATTAAGTAAAGTCATGGACAATTCAAAAATACTGAACATTGGCTGGAAACCCAAAATTTCGTTGGATGAAGGCATTACCATGACTTTGGATAGCTATGCACACGAAATAGCCCAATTGTGAATCTATTTCCCAGTTTTTATTAATTAAAATTTAACAATGGTTTGAGTCTTAGCCGCTTCTAAAGCACTTAAGCACAATTTCACACCTCGTATTCCTATTTCTGGTCCGACATAATATTTTTCATTTTTCTTCGAAGTTTCAATGAAGTGGGTTAACTCTGATTTCAAAGGTTCTTCAAACGGTATAATATATCGAAATTCGCCATTATCCACCAATCCATTTGCGATGTATTTTTCGTTAAGAATTACTTCATTGGGTTTTGCGAAATTGAGCGAGAGTTCTCCCAGTTCGCCTTGTATGGAGCAGCTCCTGACTTTTTTTGGTACGAATGATGACCATGACTCTTCTGCCAAGCCAATCGCATTATCAAATTCCACTTTGATGAAAGCGTGATCTTCAGTCGGTCCATTAATAACTGAAGCCAATGCTTGTATCGATTTGGGCGATTCTTCATTTAGAAAATATGTAAATAAATCTAAATCGTGGATAGCAAGTGAAAAGATAACACCGTTGTCTTTTCTCGGGACCCCAAATGCCATTCTTCTAATATCCATTTTTTTTACCGGACCAATCACTCCACTATTAATCAACTCTCGAGTCTTCAAAACCCCTTGGTGAAATCGGAAGATATGACCCACCATGATCGAAGTTTCTGGTTGGGATGAAATGTCTATCAAATCTGTTGCATGCTGCAATTTATCTGTAAATGGCTTTTCGATTAATACTTTAATTCCTCTCTCGATGAAAGGTTTAGCAACCTCATAATGCAAATTAGCTGGCACTACAATATCAACAAGATCAACATCAAGATTTTCAATATCATCAACCAACGTACCATCGTAAATCGATGAGATACTCTTCCCTAAGTCTTTATTAATGTCATAGAATAGAAGTTCATCAAATAGATCTTCAGACTTAAGCTCTGAGAGCACCCTAGCATGTTTTTTACCCCATTGTCCAACTCCTATTTGACATATCCTCATAAAGGAGTTTCAACGTGTATAGTTATATTACTCATGTTTTGATTTGATTGATTTGAGTAAATTTTTAATATGTTGAGGTTAAACTTCTAACGTTGTCGTTATTTGAAGGTTTATTAAATAAATTTAAATTAGATCTGAAGCACAACTTAACCACATAGATTTTAGAAAATCCACAGTGATTTACAACACAGTTTATCATAATAAGCTAATGATAAAAATTATGGGTGACAATATTGATACTACGAAAGTTAATATTATTGATCCATCTAAGACTTATATTGCACCAAACGTAGTTCTAGGTAAGAACGTGACGATATATCCATTTGCCTCAATCGGAACTGAGTTTGAGCACCCATACCTAACACCTCATCAAGATTGGACTGTGCACATTGGTCAAAATACGGTAATTCGAGAAGGGGTAACGATTAACTCTGGTAATTCTAAAGACACCGTAATTGGTGAAAATTGTTATCTGATGGCTAAATCTCACATTGGTCATGATGCAAGCCTCTCAAGTGGTGTTGTCCTATCACCAGGTGCGGTGATTGGTGGACATACACAAATTGACAATAATGTTACAATCGGAATAAATGCAAGTATTCATCAACGTAAGTTTGTGGGTGCTTATTCCATGGTCGGCATGAACTCACCGGTGAGTAAAAATATTCTTCCATTTACAATAGTCTTAGGGAATCCAGCTAGATGGTCAAAAATTAATGAATTGGCTTTGAGTCGGGCCAACATAGATATATCGAAGGATGATTTGACCGAGCTTAGTCAACTTTTACAAGAAAAAAGATTCGAGGAAGTAGTCTTAAAAAATCTGAAAATGCAATCTGCTTGGAGTAAATACTGGGCTTTCCAAAAAACTGAAGAGAATGCATTCCCCAGCAATTTTGTTGAGCATCGATAGTGGTTTGATATTCTGAATGAATTAACTATTTGAAGAATTCTTTAATTTTTAATGAAATATTCTGAATATCGTCATCTGTTAGTAGGGGATGCATTGGTAGACATAACCACGAATTAGTGGTTCGTTCACCCATTGGAAAATCACCTTCCTGATGTCCATATTTTTGTTGAAAAGAATCTACTAGGTGTAGTGGGATGGAGTATTTTACGGAACTCTGAATTGCATGATGTTTCAAAAATTCTTTGAGTTCGTCCCTACGATCTGTTTTTATTGTATATTGGTGCCAAACTGCAGTCGATTCAGGGATGACAAACGGAAGTTCGATTTCCGGTAAATCAGCTAGATATGAATTGTACCCTTCAGCTAGGTCTTGTCTCTTCCTCAAATCCTCTTCAAAAGTTTCGAGCATAGCATTACCGATTGCTGCAAGAATTTCACTTAATCTCATGTTAAATCCAAAGTATTTTGCATTATCAGGATTATCCTGTCTTCCTGCATTTCGGAGGCTACGAATCCGATCTGCTAATTCGGTATCGTTTGTCGATACCATACCGCCATCTCCCAAAACGGAGAGATTTTTTGTCGGGAATAAGGAAAACGAACTAATTTTGCCTATTGATCCAATTTTTTGATTCTTGTAAGTTGCGCCATGTGCTTGACATGCATCTTCAATTACGTCAATACCGCGTTTGTTTGCGACTTGCATTACTTCATCCATGTTTACAGGCTGTCCAAACAAATGAACCACCATGATTGCTTTGGTTTTAGCGGAAATTAAAGTTTCAAGGTTTTTGGTATCAATATTCATGGTCTTGTAATCAACATCTGCGAATTTAACATTGTAGTTAGAAGTCTCTACCACGTTACCTGAAGCCATAAAAGTGTTTACCGGAACAATAATTTCGGATTCTGCAGGATAGTCAAATGCAAGTAAAATCAGGTTTAAGGCTGACGTTCCCGAATTAACTGCAATATTATATTTGCAACCACTAATTGATTCGAATTTCTTCTCAAATTCTTCAGCTTCTGGACCCTTAACATACATTCCAGATTCCAATACTCTATTGATTGCTTCTTTTACGTGCTCATTAGGTGTTGGTGCTGCCTGTTTAATCATAATTCATTCAATACCCATTGTAATTTAACTTCATTCATTTTAATAATTTTGGAACGAATTGATTTTAAATTTTGCTCTCCGATCGGTCGGACAAAATTCTGAGTTAGAATCTAAATATCAGTTTTCTTAGTCTTCGTTTCTGTGTTTTCCGGATATATTTTCTAAGCTTTGGTTCATACAGATCGGGCTTGCTGAAGTAATAACCGCGCAACATGTTTAACCAAGCTTTGATACCGCGTTTTTTCATAAATATTTGTTTGAAAGCTCTCATGGTAGCAAGTGGCCTATAGTATCCAAAAGCTTTCATTGCTTGTCCATAAGCGACAAAATCTGTTCTACCTCCAGTTGGACGAAGTGGTACATACTCAATGTCACTAAATACCATCGTCTGCAATCCTTCCATGTTGGCGAGATGGATTGGATATGCTTCCCAACCTTGTTTCAGGGGATATGCTGCCCCAATTCTGTTCCAAAATGTGTATCTAAACATTCTTCCTGGACCTGGAACCATATAACCCGTTGATTTGTAGGAATCCTTTCCTATCATTGTACCAGAGGCAACTACAAGGTTTTCGTTTTCCTCAAACTTTTTCACGAGATCGTCAATGTAATTTTCTGGAAGAATGATGTCGCCTGCAAGAGTAATCATAAAATCAACTGGTGTTTCTTTATGCAAGATCGTAGAAGGTTCAATACAGTCATTTGCAACTTTTGCCATTGCAATTTTTCCTACAACGTCAAAACCTCGATCCTCTCTTTGCTTGATGGTCACTAGTTCGAATTTTTTTGCAATCTCGACCGTCTTGTCTTTTGAACCGTCATCAGTCAGAAATATATGCGTAGGTTTCAATTTTTGATTAGTTAAGGCTTCAAGTACTTTTTTTAAGGATTTCTCCTCATTTCGGACGGGTAAGCAGACGACCACGTTAGGACCCTTTCTTGTGCTCATTGATTTACTAATTACGTTTGATGAGTTCAAGTATACTTTTTTATTTGGAAGTAGTTTATTAGAATTAATAAATTTACAATAATTGATTGGAAATCATTTCGACCATTCCTTATCAATAGATAAAATTCCCCCTCAAGGGCCATGAACAGTGCATGATTTATAACCATGATCTAGCTAATACTTTATTTCTTAGATGTTGCCAGGATATCTTTCACACGCTGATGTTCTGGTACATCGTTGACACTTGAATCGTCATTTTTGAAGCTTGCAATTTTTTCGAACAACTTTGATGTTGAGAAATGTTTGGAATAGCTGAGCTTAACAATTTTGATGCCCATTCGAGCAGCGTATTCTTGTCCCGGGATAATATCCCAATCATTACCTTTCGTAAGGATGTTGATATTGAGATTTTTCATTAAGGGTACAGGATCATATGAGTCCATTACATAAACCTCATCGACATATCGAATAGCTGAAATTAATTCCATTCTGTCCTCTAAGGACATTGCGGGTCGAGTCGCGCCCTTGAGTTCTCGAACTGATTCATCCGATACCAGTCCGACGATCAGTTTGTCACCAAGTTTGCTTGCTCGCTTTAACAGTCTAATATGGCCTGGATGCAAGATGTCAAACGCCCCGTAGGTAAAAACCGTTTTTCTGTTTTCAAACGAAAGAATTATTTCTTTCATGATAGACACTGCAACTTTGGGTTCACCTAATGCAGTTTCTTCAGACAACATCACGTAGTCTGCTCCTTGGAGAAGAGCAAAGTATACATCGGAAACGTCTGCACATGATGGTTTGTCAGAATTTATGGAGGACATTAACATTTCAGTAGCCACTATTACCTCTTTGTGCCATTTATGTGCTGTTTGAATTATTTTTTCTTGGACGGCAGGAACGTTTTGGTAGCC
>JACZSS010000184.1 GCA_022574115.1 Candidatus Heimdallarchaeota archaeon
TAGCATCCACGGAAGTGGCAATAATAAAAGAAGCGGTATTAGGCTTTATCCACGTCATGGACGAAGAGAAGCGATCAACTGAACAGAAAATTCGAGAAATAACTGATAATGTTAATAATCAATTTTTGGCACAAGGCACATCACCATTTACAATTTCCCAGATTCAACAGTTAGGTAAGTCATTTCGTGATGAATACACCGGTTTTTACAAAAATACTATTTATCTAAAACAATTATCTGTGGCAACTTCAGCAATTCGAACTTCCATCGAATATGGGTTTGTCAACAGCGGGCTAATCCAAGAGGAGTGGCTTGAAGCATTTAAGAATATCCAGGAACAGCTAAATAACTATGAAGGATTATCTGGACAACTAGAACAAACTGAAGCTGAGCTCAAAGAACAACATGGAGAACTCACAAATATTAAAATCAATGCTAAAGTAACTGCTGGAGACCTCGCAGAATTTGAGGCAATGATGGCAGATAAGGACCGTATAATAGTTGAGAAAGATCAGGAACTACTAAACCTTTCTGAGGGGCTCTCGAGAATGGAAACTCAGGTAAACAATATGGGTGAGACCTTGTTGGAGAATTCAATGACAATTGAAGAATTGCAAAGTGCAATTGGAGAAAAAGACGATAAAATTGCTTCATTAGAGGGAAACATTCGATCTGGAAGAGATTCATCTTCTGAAGTTGGCGGCTTACGTGACCAACTTCGAGAAGCTCAACTAAAAAATAATGAGCTGGAAGATCAAATTTCTTCTGCTTCAGGTGATTTAGTAGATCAATTACAATCTAACCTCGAGAAATCAAGAGAGGAAGTGCTTAAAACACGTAAAGATTTAGTTGAGAAGAGCGAAGAAGTTTACACCATGAAAATGTATCAAGATGAAATGGATACAAAAGCAAGAAGAACTTGGGATCGACTAAATTCTCTGGAAGAAGAAAACAAGAAATTTGCAGATGAAATTGGTGAATCATCAGAGAAAATTGAGGAGCTAGAGAAGCGGAAACAAACCCTTGAAACGGATCAAAGCGACAATGCCACTAAATTACAAGATGCTCAAATTAAACTAAAATTAGCAGAGGTTGAGCTAAAGGACACAAAAGGTAAACTCGCTGGTTTCGAAGGACAGGACACAATCACACCTGAAGAACAGGCAAGATTTAACAGAGAGATTGAACAACTCCAGACTCAAGTAGCAAAATACAATGATGTCGTGGAATACTTCAAAAATATTTTCTCAAAAGACTCGAAATTTCAGGCCTTAGTATTTCTAGATACATTGAAGGAAGAAATTCGCATAGACAATCTAAGCAAAGGGATAGGATTACCCCAAGAAACTGTTGAAAAAGCAGTAATTGAGCTAGCTGAAGCAGGATTAGCTAGAAGTAGGAAAGAGGGTAGATACTTATTTGTCTCTAAAGGAGATCATACGACTCCTTTTGAGTTGCAAGAAATAACTGCCAGCACATAGCTGCCTTATTTCTAGGTTGCAGGAAATTAATGTCGGAAGAAATAAATTCCACCCAAACTCCAGAAACAGGCGTGTCTCCTACAGGAAATAGATGGAGAGCACTTAAAAGCCTCTTTCGTCGAGAAAAGAAGGTCGCCATAATTGTTGATGGACCAAATTTATTGCGCAGAATTGGATCAAAGCAAATTAAGATTGAAGATATTGATGAAGTGGCGAACAACCTCGGCGTAATTTCAGATCGATATATTATGTTGAATCAACATGCCGGACCTAAACTCATAGAGGCTATGATTAATTCAGGATACAATCCAATAATTGAGCACGGAAATCTGTATATTAGGATCGCAATGAAAGCGGTTGAGTTGGCCAATCAGAACAGAATAGATATCCTACTGATTGCTTCGAGAGATGCTAGAGTTGTCCCAATCTTGATGAAATTGAAAGAAAAAGGCATAGAAACCGCTATCGTTGGCTTTGACCCAGGATTTTCGATTGCACTAAAAAATGTCGCAGATTATGCCTTCGAATTAAACTCAACCGCTATTTAGACTATATATTCTATATATAAATGATTTATAGTCCCACGATACTATCACAGAATTGAAGTAACGTATCGAGTACATCAGCAGTCGCAAAATGGTCAAATTCATCCCAGTCTGCAATATTTGCAAGCTCCACATTGTGCAAGGAGAAGTGATGAGTTGCTCGCACTGTTCAGAAGTTTATCACAAACCACATTTGGAAATATGGCTTAGTATTGGGAGCAACTGTCCTACTTGTCGGTTTAATCTAGCTTGAATAAGAGAGACAGCAACTGCTATAGATGAAAATATCAAATATCCAAAGGTAATTTTTCACCAGGTTAATCAACTATTTCTGGGTGGAATCTCCTTAATAATTCTAAAAAGATTGATAGAACAATACCCAAAAGGTATGCCAGACAAAATTTACGTTGATTTTAAGCGACGTTATGCTAAAAAATTAAATCCAAAAGAGCTGCGAATGTTTCAAATGACACAGAAATCCCGGTTTGGTCTTACCGCTGAAGGCTTTATAGAAAAGATCTTTGTCTTTATCGTTTGGGGGTTATTTGTATTAGGTTTTTCAGTCATCTAGACAAGAGAAGTTACCCAAGTCATACTTGGCGATTTATGCGTATAGTCTTCGCTATCCGCAATTAATTCTGGGTTAATAAATAAGATCAATTATTCCCGTCATGTTTCATTTTGTACAGCAGTACAAATTAGATGATGGCAAAATCACACCAAAGGTTACGAACATTTCTAATTGGGAAATATACATCCACCTGCGAGTTCAGATTCAACCGTTCGACAGTCTTCATCTAACGTTGCCGCCTCATTATCTACTTGTAGAATATCAACCAATCTCTGTCAGTATCTCATTTGTAATTACTTTAATATTGTAATCTACAAGGTAATCACAAGACATCTGGCAAGATTGTAATTTTCAAATAATATGTTACCCCCATACAGGTAACAAAAAAGTATCTTTATATACCTTCATCGCCATCATTTATTTATGAAAAACAGAAGCGACACCTCACTAACAAAAGTCCTGATCGACTTGACAAAATGGTCTGGAAAAATGACGTTTTTCGCATTTATCATAGGGGGAATTCTATTGTCAATTACACTTAGTTCGGCAGACCCAACCGTGAATTATTCGGAAATTTCACTTGGACAATCCAAAACAGTTTATAGCTTTAGCCTTAACCAAGAGAAAACAATTCAGTTTGGATTTTCTATTGATGATGATACCGAGCTCAATAAAATCCATTTCAGAATTGTAAAAAAGGCTGCAAGCATTGCAAATGAAGATGAAGATATAGCTCATATAATTGCTAACAGTTATTTGAAAGAATTTATTTTGCAAGCCGGAGAATACAAAATCATTTTTGAAAATCCAGAGATTGTAACTGGTGCAAGTAGCGTCTCAGTTATCTTTGGAACTGGATCATTCAACTACGGCTTAGTTGGGGCGACAATACTAGCAATTGTGGTATTCAGCATCAGCTCGACAATATTTTGGTTCGCTTTGATTTGCACCTCTTTCCTTTTGGTTATTAATGCGGTGGTTGGTTCCGTTAAACCTCAAAGAACAACTTCAGCAGTTGTACCTCCCCGCCAAAAGCGGGATCAGGAAGTAACCCCTGCATATGTGAGTGATGGAATAAAGGACATACAACCAACAAAATCTTTTGATCTGGAGGCAATTTTCGGAAAGTTCCAAAGAAGTGATTGGATAATCTTCAGCATTGGTGTGCTCTTCTTTTTCGGGTTCCTTGCGGAGCCACAAAGTCCCTTCTTAGTCTTTGCCATTTTGGTCTTCATTGGAACGATCTACATGGTAACTGAACGAGAAAAAACAAAACACCGCATTATTGTTTTACTAAGCAGATACAGAAAAGTGAATATGGATTTCTTAGTTGCTCAAATGGATAAGAAGAAGAAACACATTGTATCTGCAATTAAAATAATGATGCTTGATGAAGGTTTACCAATTAGAATGGACACCAACCAAAATTATGTCGAAGTAGTCGGGGACTTAACCTCGGCTTTGAGATTATATGACATAAAACCCACATCAGGTGAACCAATTTCCACCGTAACATCCGCGCCGATCGATCCAATTTCCGTACAAGATCCAATTGCCCAACCAGTTGTCACAACCCCAACCAAGACAAAGAGTGCGTCGACTACACCAGCAGAACGACTTGACAATGAACCTTCTCACTTCTGTTCCACCTGTGGCGAACTCTTGGTGAGTAGTGTGAAATATTGTTACAGTTGTGGTGCAAAACAACATTACGAATAGTGTGATTTCAATCAGATAAAATAAACAGTATAAATGAATTAATTACAAACAAAAAGCATTTTTTATCATCTAGAATTATCAGACCATGGGATTAATCCTAGAATTTGAAGGCAAGGATTTATTTAAAAAATATAATCTACCTCTTTCAGAATACATCCTCGTCAAAAGCGCTGAAGAAGCAAAAGAAGCTGCTGATACTCTTGATCTGCCGGTAGCTGTAAAAGGACAAGTGTTATCAGGAGGACGAGGGAAACGAGGATTAATCAAAATAGCCAAAACAAAAGAAGAAGTGATTCAACACTCAATTGACATCCTTTCGAAGGAATCTGACGGTAGACCAGTCACCCATTTGTTAATTGAAAAGGCTGCAGAGATTGAGCAGGAATTCTTCATATCAATGGTGTATGATCTGAATTCACTGGATTTACTCATTTTATTTTCCGCTGAAGGTGGAGTTGATATCGAGCAATTGGCGGAACATAAACCAGAGGCTATTGACAAGATAAGGATCTCCTTTACTAAGGATATTTACCCATTTATGTTTTATCCAACCCTAGCCAAGCGTGGGTTATCCGGCGAAATTAAAGTGAAAATAGCGGGAATAATTTCAACTCTTGCTAGAATGATGAAATCGGATGATCTTCAATTGGCAGAAATTAACCCCTTAGTGATTACAAAAGATAAGGAAGTAATTGTTCTGGATGCTAGAATTATTGTTGATGATAATGCCATGTTCAGACATAAGGATAGAAAGGAATATTTGTCAGAAATTCTCCGCTATACCGAATCAGAAAAAGATGCTAAAGACAAAGGCCTCGCCTATGTAGACCTGGGGGGAACTGTGGGAATGCTTTCAGTGGGGGCTGGATTAGGAATGGCGACCGCAGATTTAATTGAAGTTTATGGAGGTACACCTCGTAACTTCTTAGATGTAGGAGGAGGTGCGTCTCAGCAGAACGTAGAAGATGCTCTGCAGATTATGATGAAGGATGCAGGTTTGAAATCAATTCTTATCAACGCGTTTGGCGGGATTACCCGATTAGACGATGTGGCGAAAGGTATTGTCGCAGCGATTGAAACTCACAACATCAAAATCCCAGTTATTATTCGATTGATAGGAACCAAATCTAAGGAAGGGCTTGAGATTATTAAGGCAGCAGGGCACCAAGCATACAGTGAAATGGAACCAGCAATTGAAGCCGCAGTAGAAGCAGCGAAGGGAGTATAAAATGACATTATTAACCAAAGAAACAAAAGTAATCGTTCAAGGAATTACCGGTTATCAAGGTAGATTTCACGCAAATCTCATGAAGGACTATGGAACAGATGTCGTGGGCGGAGTCAGACCTGGAAAAGGCGGACAGGAAGTTGACGGATTTCCGATCTTCGATTCTGTTCAAGAAGCAATGACATCAACTGCAGCAACAGCATCAATTATTTTTATTCCAGCTGGTGGCGTCCTTAATGCAGGCATAGAAGCCATTGAGGCTGGAATCAGTTTATTAGTCATCGTAAGCGAAGGGGTACCTGTGCAAGATGCATTGTACCTTATTAATTTAGCCCGTGAAAAAGGATGTATAATGATCGGTCCAAATTGTCCGGGTATTATAACACCAAATCAAGCAAAAATGGGGATTATCCCAGGTAATATTGTCATGGAAGGAAATGTAGGTGTTGTCTCCCGCTCCGGTACTCTCACCTATGAAGTTCTTGATCAATTAAGTCGAGCAAACATCGGTCAATCGTTCTGTGTAGGGATTGGAGGAGATCCAGCGAAGTCAACCAATTTTGTCCAAACTTTAGAGTTGTTCCAGAATGATCCCAAAACTGAGAAAATAGTAATGCTAGGTGAAATTGGAGGCAACTCAGAAGAACTAGCCGCTGAATATATTAAAAATCATGTTACTAAACCAGTG
>JACZSS010000185.1 GCA_022574115.1 Candidatus Heimdallarchaeota archaeon
GTTTCTAAGTGTGAGTAAATTTTTCTTAAAAAAGTCTTGGTCGAGATCGAATCTGTCAAACAAGGATTCTAAGGCAGGAGAGATAATAATTTCCTTATCAACTATACTATGTTTACCACTATATTGAATTGCATAAATGATATAAACCAGTAAGATAGAGAAAATTCCTAAGTAACCTGCTATGTCTCGGTAATCATTTACATTAGGATTAAGTCTACTTAACGCAACAGCTGAGCCCAACAAGGTTAAGCCTGTTGCAAAGAATTGACCGCGATATTTGTCAACTAAAAATGTGACCAATTGCATGAGTAGTACAATCAACAATATTGAATACCAATAGTGCACTGCCCCAGTTGATAAAGTAAGCAAAACGGTCACCCATAACACAATGTCCCTTCTGTAAGCTCTGGAGTAATGCCCCTCTCTTTTTTCAACTTTATCCAAACGAGATATTATGCCTCCTAAAATGACATACAAAGCAAGAATCCCGTGAATCACCAACATCTGATTGCGATCTGTATCTGAAGCAGACAATGGATCGATAGAAAGTAAAGCAGAGAACACTAGTAATGGCAATAAGCTTGGTATTAATGTCATCCAGTTTCCTTTCCGAGCGATAAAAGTTATTGCAAGAAAGATAGGGGTTGAAATTAGGAGAACAAAAATTGCCCCGGTGTTATTTTTGAATCCACTAGTCAAAATAAAAATTAACATTAAGAAATTTAGAAAAGTATTCATCGAAATTTCTTGGTATTGAAGTAGTTTTTTCTCAAACCATGTGGATAATCTCACAAGGTAATTTCCTTCTTTATCTGAAAGTCCAAAGATCCCTTTAATTTCAAATCTACCTGGAACTTTATATTTATGCAAAATCAATCCTGTGAGTGATACCATGACCAAGTAGCCAAAATAAACAATGAATGGCCCTATGGAAAATCCGTTGATATTGCCACCTGGCGCATTGAATTTGTCAGTAAATATTTGGATCGCACCAATGACCGTGAAATTTCCAAACATCGATATTTGGTTTAATCTAATCCGTTCATAATCCTGAACCCTAGGTAGGATGATGGATAATGTAAATAATGAAAGTCCCGCATATGAAGAAATAATTGCCCATATTCCGTCCAGTGCGATAATGGTCAATAAAAATTCATTTAGCAGTGTACCCATTGCCGCTAATAGTAAAATATCCTCGACTTGATTGAAACGATGACTCTGAAAATAAACGATTATTCCTCCCAAAACACTTAGAAAGATGATGGACATGATAAATAGCGAGCCCGCAGTCTTGATTGATTCATCAGCAGTACCAGGCAGATCCCGAGCATCCTTAGCAATCTTGATGCTGTAGCCTAGTATGGTGTATTCTGTCAGACTCAGGGAAAAAGCAAAATTCTTTAGGGAACCCCGACTGAATATTTTCAGATTACTATACAAGACAAAAAGGCCTGTAATTGTTATAAACAATCCAGCGGGGATCAATACATTGAAGATATACTGGGATAAAACATCATAGGTTGTCGTTTCGTCAAAACTAAGCGTAACCACGAAGTATCCAATTAAAACCGTAAGGACCCTCGTGTACCTATCCATCTCAGAAGAAATTTTTCGAACTACTCCAGAGACTAACCTGTTACCATATAGAGATGCAGTTGATAGATGATAAAATACACCAAATGAGACGAAAACTAGAAGATGATTATAGATTGAACTCTCAATTCCTCGCTCTCTCAATGACGCAAATTCTATAAAATATGCAACTGTAGGCCAAATAAAAAGCAAGGCATAAATCGATCGAAGATACACTGGGAAAAGTTCGACTTGACCTCTCATGAGCAATAGTGCCATGGGAATTATGCTAATAATGATCCCCAAGGAGGGTAGGACAACAGAATCTGTCGATTGAATTATCGTAATCGAAAAAGTAGGACCAAGTAAAAGAACTAGTATCGCCGGGAATACCGATTTTTCTCTCATTCCTGCAATCGCAGCAAATACAGCAAACGGAGCAAACCAGATAGCTCCTCCACCAAAGAGTAGAAATGACCAATCCGTTTGTGGATCAATTATTCGATTGTAGTCACTTTGCGCCATAACCGCGGCGGTTAGAAAACCAAATATTGTCGTGATGGACAGTAAAGTTTCAGATTCGTTGACATATCCAATCCAATTTGTAAATATAATTAACGCAAGCACAAGCAAAAGTAAGAATGGAGCATCATTAATGGCTGTGAAGTTGATGGATATACCGAGTAAGAATCCAGACATTACGAAAAACAACCCCAATCCGTATTGTTTATCTTTTATGCCGACCATTTTACCCTCAATCAGTAAATAACCAATAAAACAAACTCCGAGCCCGGTTAAGCCAAAAGTCACTCCCGATTGTGTATTGCTAAAGCCCGTTGCTATTGATAAGAAAAGCATTGCAACGATAAGTCCAAAAATTCCAATACTAGTTAGTAACGGTCCCTCAATAAATTCTCTCAATTCAGCTCTGAAATCTAATTCAACCACTTTTGTTGTTGGATTGACCCTGGTCGGAAGCTGAACTTCTTCAATAATTGGCTTTGAGTAGAAGCTGATTGGGTAGAGGGGTGGATTGGGGACTATTGGAGGTGCAATGAAAAGTTCTGGCTCCTCTTCGACTGGGTCAACTTCTTCTTCAATTGTCTCCAGTAATTCTTCCTCAACAACCACTTCCTCAATAATTTCTGCTTCAACTGTAGTCTTAATAGATTCTGAGTCCTCATCAGGTTCTTTGGTAGTTACTTCCTCTATTGATTCAATTTGACTTTCAGTGGTTGGGTCTATGTGCCAAATTAGACTATCTTCCCGAACCCTCTCTTCTGCGATTTGGGTTTCTTCTTCTGGCTCATCTAGAGCTTCTCGATCAATGTCTATACGGCTGGATGGTAGCTGTGCCCCCGATTGTGATATATCACTTATTTTATCATCTATACTATCCAATCGATAATTGATTCGATCTAAATGAGTGTCTAATTTTTGAATGAATCGCAGGGGACCAATACTTCCAGTAAAAGGTGAATTACAAGAATTACATCTAGATGCAATTGGAACTCGTTTTCCACAACTGTAACAGATAATATTGTGGGGATTAGCAGTGTCTTTGGGAAATTTAAACCCACATTTTGTGCAGAATTTGAGATAAGACGGTGAATCTTCTCCACATCGACTGCATGTTATCTTGCCATGGCTCATTATTCCGCCTCCAGTGCCTCAATCCACGTATCAAGCTGTTCGTGGATTTCAACATCTTTTTTTGGTGTAAGCTTTTTTGCCCCTCTAATTGCTTTTGCGAAGTCGTTTGTATATCCTTCTAATTCATGAATTAGGACTGATAAGGTTATGTACCCATCAAAGGTCTTATTCTTCCTCAAGTATTTTTTCAGTACATCTACTCGATCAGTGAGATCATCATTTTCTATAAGCATGACGTAATAATCAATATTTTTTAAAATCAGCTCTGAGTCGTGAACACTATTTTTTTCATTTTCCTCTAAAAGGAGTGATTTGGCATGCAAGAAATATTGAAGCGCTAAATCTGAACTCTGCATGAGATAATATTGCATTCCAAGGGCAAAATTCCCTTGCGAATGGCTCAAATCCCATCTAAAGTCTGCAATAGCAGCGTTATGCTTTCCCATATTGTGATGAGCCAAGCCGATAAAATAATCAATATTATAATTTGGATGGTGTTTGAACTCGATGATTAGAGATATTGCTTTGGCTAAATCTTGCCCCGTTAGGATGCGTGATATTCCAAGACCAATGTTGCTCAATGGCGTAATTGATTTAATTGAGTTGAAGATTTCATATGCTTCTTCGTTTTGTTGATTTCCCAATAATGCTAAACCAAGATGTGCTTTGGTACTATCGGTATCATCAAGGACGAGACTGTCGCGATAGTAGCGAATACTCTGCTCAACTTCGCCGGATTGCAAACTTAATCCGGCAAGTGTATTGAGAATTTCAGGTGACTCTGGAAAATACTCTAATGCTTTTTCATATAAGCTAAATGCTTCGGCCAACTCACCGGAACGTAACCGGAAATTCGCTCGTCGAAGTAGTCTTCTTGATTTATTAAGCTCTAGATCCTCTATTCCTCATTCCTCCGCTGTCTTATAATCTTTAAATCGTGTTGGCATAAGGGTGTTAACTTAAAAGCTTTCTTCGGTAATAATTAGTGAGAGATACAATTTTTACAGAATTGGGTGCTTTGTCATTCCAATTGAAATGTGCAATTATTTAATCTGTTACTTGTCTTACTGAATCCCATCACCTAGATATGATTTGAGATAAAACTCAAAATCTTTTTCCCTCGTAAATTCGATCAATGTTTTCTCCATGAGTTTTGTAATTGTGACATTTTGTTCAGACAAAGTTATTCTTCCCTCTGGCAGTGCAATGGTCCAGATCTTCCCTTGAGTAAAATTTGATTCTGTAGAAGATTGGATCCAGTCACAATTCTCTTGATAATCTTCAAGCTTCAGATCGTTCAAGTTAAATTTGTAGAAGGGAATCAATTCTGTGTCTATATGTTTTTCGAGAATATAAAATTCAGAATCTTGTTGGCGAATCTGGTAAGTTCCACTCGGGTCTGAAACTGGTCCACCGGACAAAGGTAAAGGGTTTCGTGGTCCATCACCAAAACCAACATCAACGAGATAGAGCTGATCCAAATTGACGATTAATGTCATATGGTTCCTAATATCACCAAATTCCTGTCGGACCGCATCATAAACTGCAGCCTCTGTCATCTTTACCTCAAAACCTAAATTTAGTAACAACTCATTCATTGCCCCGTTTAATTCAAAACAAAATCCACCACGCTCCTGAGTCACTATTTTTGAGAACAAGGAATTGATTTCAAGGGTAATTGGAATCTGGTTCATGACATCCAAGTTTTCAAAAGGCACATTGACCATATGTGAGGTTTGAAGTCGAGCTAAAAAATCTAAATTCAGCTGTTCAATGCGATCTACATTTATCCTTTTCAAATATTGATCGACATCCACAATTAGCTGATAAAATCACTTCTGATATTAGTTTTGACATGGTGGTAAAATATAGATCTAAGACTTGTTCGAAAACTTCAACTGTAAAGGAGTGGTTCCAATCAAATATAGGTTTTTATCAATAGGTAAACGGTTTCAAATTGTGAAACGAAGGGTTAGTTTTATTGGCTTAATCGCCATCGCGTTCGTAGCATTACAGTTGTTTAACGGACCTTCAATCGGGCAGACATTGGTCTTCGTCCCTGCTCAAGATTACAAGGGAACCTTTATTTCTGGGAATCATAACGACATTTTCGTCGATGTCGATCCAGTCTCTGAAATTGTCAATCCTGACATTTGGAGTGCAACGTCGGATTTTGATCTATATGTTTCTGATGATGAGTTAGGAAACCCTTTAGGAGTATTTAGTCAAAATTCACCGTTTGATTTGGTGAGGGTTGCTGAAACCACGAACTTATTGCAATTCAAGAATGTAACAAATGCTAATCTTGAAGTGAGTTATGCTGGTACAATATATGACTTAACTACCTATGATAATAAAGCACAAAAAGAAGTTACCAATGTCATTATTGAAGACAACAAATTTTACGGTTTCAGCTTTGACGCCGTGATGATGGGGCCTATGGCAATAAGCTTAAATGTTAATTCAGCAAGCGCCATCAAAGTCGATATTATAGATCCAAATGGAAACATATACACTAACACTTTTGCTTTGGCTGAGGAGCGTACAGGTTTCTTGCCCTTCGTGCCGATGGTAACTGGGCCACATGATGTTATACTTACCCCTTTTCAGGATCTTGTCATTGATGCTATGAGCATACTTAGTAACTTTCCAATTGAAGATTTATCTGAATCGATATCCAGTAGTATTGAGGCTCGAGCATCTAAGCTAAAATTTTACCGATATACACCATCTGAGCCATCTGAAGATGAGACAAGTCTTGATCAAGCTTTACTTGAAATCCGTGTTGATCGTTCTCTACCTTCATTTTATGTGAGTAGTGGTTATAGAGTATTTAGTAATCTTACGACGTCAATATTTGGTTCATCGCATCCAATTCATTATGGTGACGAGGTGTTGATAGCGGTTTATATACTAGAACCTGATAAGGATAGAATCGGCAGTCCCCATTAATACATAACCCCTGTCCTGTTTCTTCGTCCTTAAGAAACTCATCTCCTTCTT
>JACZSS010000186.1 GCA_022574115.1 Candidatus Heimdallarchaeota archaeon
TTCCCACTTTCCGTATTCGATCCATTGAGACTAATCTTGCAAGATGGAGTAATTTGGCTAGGTAAGATAGTCTACTAGTAGATAGTTTAAATCAAACCGACGTTTTTGAATACTTAAACTGACACTGGATTAACGGAGTAATTAGACGAATTCAGCACGACCACAAATTATCGACTTTCTCAATTGCTAAGAAGGATAATGTCTATATGCACTTGCGAAAACAATTACACGTGAAAATCCCTTCATTTAAGCTCGAACGGTATTTTGCTGAATATGAATTTGGGACAAAGTACATGCTCTCGGCGTCTGATTGTGAATCCATGACTATTGGTGAGCTTTTCACATTCGCGGAAACGGATCTCTCAACCTTGGTAGATACTCATCTCGGTTATACTGAATCTCGGGGACATCCTGAGTTAAGGCAACAAATCAGCCACTTGTATTCAGAAGTAAACGAGGATCAGGTTTTAGTTTTTTCAGGGGCTGAAGACGCAATTTTCTGTATTATGAATACATTAGTCAAGAAAGGAGATCACATTATTGTTCAATTCCCTTCTTACCAATCCCTCTCATCAGTTGCTGAAAGTAGAGGTATTGAGGTGGCGAAATGGAAGCTCGACGAACGTTTCGAGTGGCAATTGGATTTGGAATTTCTTAAGAAAAACATCAAATCTAATACCAGATTAGTGGTGGTAAACTTTCCCCACAATCCCACTGGAACAATCATGAGGGGATCAGAATATGAGGAACTCATCGAAATTTGTGAAAAAAATCAGCTGCTGTTACTTCAAGATGAGGTATATCGATTCTCCGAATTTACCGCCAATGTAGCACTTCCTCCAGCCGCAGATCTTTACGAAAATGCACTATCTTTGGGAGTAATGTCTAAGACATTTGGATTGCCAGGCTTAAGAATTGGGTGGATTGTGACTCGGAACAATGAGATCTATCAAAAATTAGCTCAGTTCAAAGATTACACGACTATTTGCAATAGTGCGCCCAGCGAAGTAATTGCAATAGAGGCTCTTAAGATAAAAGATAAAATCATAAGAAGAACACTCAAGATCCTCCGTTACAACGTCCACATGTTAGATAATTTCTTTTCAACATATTCTCATGTGTTTGAATGGGTCCGTCCAACAGGAGCATCGACTGCATTTCCACGACTGTCACTTGACCAAACGGTAAATGATTTTTGTACTGCGTTGAGGACCGAGAAAGAGGTTCTGTTATTACCGGGATCTGTATTTGACTATCCATCCAACTTCCGTATCGGATTTGGTCGGAAAAACATGGAAGAGGGGCTTAGTAAGTTGTCAGAGTTTCTCGAGGAAAAAGGATATTAAGGTTGGAGAGAATTGATAATACGAGATGAAACCACTTTTAATAAACTGATACTTAGCTTTTTAAATCTCGGCGAGTCATCAAGACTGTAAATAACTGACTTAGGAAAACCACTCCATGCTAATTGAAGATCTCCAAATCGACCCAAAACTAAAGGAAGTACTTCAAGAAGATGGAATAATAGAATTGTATCCTCCACAGGCCAATGCAATAAGCAATGGTTTGTTAACAGGAAAAAATTTTGTTGTGGCGGTCCCTACAGCTTCAGGAAAAACATTAATTGCAATCCTAGCAATGTTTTCGACCATCCTTCGAAGACCTGGAACCAAAGCTATCTACTTGGCACCGCTGCGAGCTCTGGCCTCGGAGAAATTTGACGAATTTCGTAAGTATGCCAAAGCTCTCGATATTCGAGTCTCAATATCAACAGGTGATTTGGATGAAAAGTCCAAATTCTTAAGTTCCAGCGACATAATTATTGCCACCAATGAAAAATTTGATTCGTTAATTCGTCATGGAGCTTCGTGGCTAAATGATATTTCGATAGTTGTTTCTGATGAGGTACACTTGATCAATGATCCAAATCGAGGTCCTGTCCTCGAGGTTGTGCTTTCTCTTATCAGGAGGAACCTCACTAATTGTCAGATTATTGCACTATCAGCTACCATCTCTAATGCCGAGGAAATCGCTGATTGGCTCTCAGCAAAACTTGTCTTGTCAACTTGGCGACCAGTTAAATTGCGAGAGGCGGTATGGTATAAAGGTACATTAACGTTTAGCGACGGTAAAAAGAAAAAAGCGGGTCTTGCCAGTGATAACTACGGTTTTTCCTCCCTGGCCGTTGAGATTGTGGACGAAGGAGGTCAAGCGATCGTTTTTGCGTCGACTCGTAAAAGTGCTGAAGCATCAGCAGAGGCAGTGGCTAAGCAACTTAAGAAACATCTAACCTCGGAGGATGTGAAAGCTCTTCAAATAGTGGCACGAGAAATTCGAAAGACTGGAGAGAAAACTCAATTACGGGAGAAGCTGGCAAATCTGGTTGAAACGGGTTCTGGATTTCATCATGCCGGATTGGCTTCTGGTCATCGTAAAATCATTGAACGTGAATTTCGCGCCAGAAATATCAAGGTGGTTTCAAGTTCTCCTTCGCTGGCGGCAGGGGTGAACTTACCAGGTAGAAGAGTGATTATTCGTACCCTTTATCGGTATAAGTTTGGTTATGGCAGTAGCCCCATACCTGTTTTGGAATACAAACAAATGGCAGGCAGAGCTGGTAGACCCAGATATGATCCGTACGGCGAATCAATCATCATAGCTCGCAATGAAGACGAAGTCAGCGAGCTTTTGGATCAATATATCCGATCTGACACCGAGGAAATATTCTCCAAACTCGGTACAGAACCTGCTATGCGGGCCCACATATTGGCATTTGTTTCTGCTGGGTACGCTAACGACTTCAAGTCAGTACTAGACGTCCTAGCCCGTACATTCTGGGGTTATCAAAATGACGGAAGTATGTACTTAGTTGAAGGCGAAGTTGACAAGGCACTTGGGTTACTCACAGAAGCAAAACTAATCTCTAAAAAAGAGCCATATAAAATTACTCCATTTGGTCGAAGAGTCAATGAATTGTATTTAGATCCTCTCTCAGCTCGTCTGATCAAGTTGGGTCTGGAGCAAACTGCGAGCAAGAAAAGACGCATTCCCGATATAGTTTATTTACAACTCGTAGCCACAACACCAGACATCAGGACCTACTCAATTCGAGACAAGGATTTCGACTTCATTATGGATATAGCAGAAAAATACTCCGATGATTGGATTGATGTCAACGATGATATTCAAACAGAATTCGGTCAAGATATTTTCTTTACGACGATAAAAATTTCATCAGTTGTTAAATTGTGGTTAGATGAGGTTGGAGAAGAGGAAATCTTCGAAAAACTCGGAATGAGCAGCGGGGATCTACACCACTTGTTGAATACTGCAGAGTGGCTGTTACATTGCGCTAATGAAATCTCTAAATTATTCAAATGGGAGGCACATCAAAAGACGTTAAACATGCTTCTAAAACGTCTCAAATACGGAGTTAACGAAGAGTTGCTTAAGCTCGTCGATGTGGGAGGAATTGGTCGAGTAAGAGCTCGCGCCTTATTTGATGCTGGGTATAAAACAATTGAATCAATAACTAAGGCAAACCCAGACGTACTAGCTAAATTAAGAGGGTTCGGACCTCAAATTGCCAGAAATCTGATCGAAGCTATCAAAGGAAACCGGTCGCTCATTGAGGATTTTGAAGACGATGAAATTGGGGAATTAGAAAACGAGGAAGACGAGCAAATGTATCAAGAGTCCCTTGAGAACTTTTTTGACTGACCAGTAAAAAGTTAATATACGTTGAAATCGATGGTTTTAATTTCAATCGCAGAATTGAACGTTGATGCTTCGGGTATATCACCATCCCAATTCACTTTTACATGAAATGGGTCCAGATCACTTGGAAGCACCAGTTAGAGTTGAGATCATTGAAAATGAACTCAAAAAGGCTGAGTACGATGTATCGTTTCAGGAAGCAAGATATGCTACTGAAAAGGAAATTATGGAGACACACAGCAATAATTTGTACGAATTAGTGGAACAGTCGAAAAATACTGATAGATATTTTTTCACAATGGATACCATCTCAAATCGGAAAACCTATGACGCAAGTCTAACTGCCGCTGGAGGAGCGATTCAAATCGCTGAAAATATCAAAGAAGTGGATAACCAGTTCGCCATGCTGCGACCCCCGGGTCATCATGCAACATGGGATTCAGCAATGGGTTTTTGCTTTTTTAACAATATCGCGTTGACTGCGAATACCCTCCTTGCAAACCAAACAAGTCGAATTGCAATTATTGACGTTGATCATCATCATGGTAATGGCACCCAAGACTTGTTTTACATGTCGCCAAACGTTTTGTATACCTCTATGCATGCTGATCCTAAAGTTGCGTTTCCAGGAACCGGATTCCCTACGGATGTTGGGGTCGGGGATGGTGAGGGTTATACAATTAATATTCCGCTGCCGATTCAAACTCATGATCCAGAATATCTAGTGGGATTCGATCAAATTCTTACTCCTAGTATTGAAAATTTTAAACCCGAAGTAATTTTGGTATCACTTGGTCTTGATGGACTATTTGAAGATCCGTACGGCATCTTGGCTTTATCAACTGACGGTTTTTTTGATATTGGACGACGAGTCGGAAGTCTGGCCAAAAAATTAACGAACAGTAAAGTTGGGGTCATATTGGAGGGGGGATACAACTATCAAGAAATTGGTGTTGCTACAACAAAATTCTTTGAAGGATTACAAAATCCTGAATTTGACCAAAGAGTTACACCAGAATTAAATTTTCGATTTAAACAGGTTTTGGATAAAGTTAAACAAATAAATAAACAATATTGGTAACTGAAATATGAAAATCTGGGAACATCATGTCATCGGACCCATTCAGACCAACTGTTTTATCTTTGGAAAACCGGAAGCGGCGGTAATGGTGGATCCTGGTGGCCCAGAAGCACCGGAAATAGCAAGACGCCTACTGGATGAAGAAGTTGAAATTAAACACGTGCTAGTAACACATGGTCATTTTGATCATTTGGGTTGGGCTCCTGATGTCCAAGAAGTGGTTGAGGGAGCAAAAGTGTACTTACATGAGAATGAAAAGCCTACTTATGAACCCTTTATCAAACGAATGCCAGCGCAATTTGGACTAGCATTGGAAATTCGAGAACCCGACGTTTGGATTAAAGAAAATCAGATTTTAGATCTTCATGGATTAAAATTCAAGATTATTCATACACCAGGTCATTCCCCCGGATCGGTGTTGTTCGAATACATAACTGAAAATCAAAACGATGACTACCTTGCTAAGAACAGTTTTTTTGTAGGAGATCTCATTTTTCAGGGCGCAATAGGTCGATTTGATTTGCCATTTTCAGATCCAAATGATATGCAGAAGTCACTCACTAAAATTATCAAATATATTCCATCACCCAGTAAGCTATTCCCAGGTCACGGCTCATTAACCACTATGGAAAATGAATTGAAGTCGAATCCGTATTTACAAGCGATTATGGATAAAAGATCGTTTTTTTAAGTTCTCTTTCGTCTTTTTTTCACTTTTTTCTTCTTTATCGGCTTCTTTTTCTTCTGTTGTTTTTCGTCCGTCCCAGTCTTAGCCGTTTTCTGTTTTTTAGATATACCTTTTCGCTTACCCTTCATAGCAAAAATTTTGTCAATCGATAATCTTTTTGTAAAGATCATAATGCCCATTACTGTGCTTAGGAATACTATGAAAATGAGTATAGCTGCTAATATATTGACTCGGAGGAAGAACAGAAAATCTTCTTGTATCGATTCTGGCAACGGGTCAAGTGGAGTTACATGTAGTAGTAATGCGAGTAAATTTTCAAAGAAACCCAGATTATCCGCTTGATCAATCCAATTGCTTGTCTCATCATATGGCAGATCTGAGAACATGATTGTGGAACCGATTAAAATGACTTTTCCATTCTCTGCTCCGATTTCTGTACCAGAAAGCCATTTGACACTGCCTATCTCTTGGCTTTTAGGTTCACCAGATTGATCGAGCGAATAAGTGTTAGATGTGTTGCCAAGGGATCGCTTGGATTCTCTAGATATTATATTGACCGAAGAACCATAATAAAGTATTTCTGTAATATTGTTGATTTCAGTTGCAAGTGTTTGAGGTTCAAGATGGTTAGCCGTGATCATTACATGTGACGCATTTCCATCATTAGCATTAGCATTTACATTTACGACTACTGTGGTGTTATCTGTATCGGCTGTGTTTAATCCTCCTTGGGTCA
>JACZSS010000187.1 GCA_022574115.1 Candidatus Heimdallarchaeota archaeon
TTATATGATTTTACCCAGAGGTTTTCTGCTGACCGTTCGCAATTTTCTTCTGCGCCGCAGCAAGCGGCCCGGAATTCAGAAATGTTCACGCGTACGACATTCCAGCAGTTTGATGATGGAATTCTCGCTATCACCATAACGAATCATATTACGACTGTCGTATCAAATAATCTGATGGGAGGGACGGAAGGCAGTTCCTTGCAGAGTATTGACTTTGAGCAGGAAGGCGGGCTGGGGGCAATTACACCGGCGATAGCGGTAGCCGTCACTCCCCGTCTTTCCGCCGGTGTGGCTGTTAATTTTATTACCGACGATCTGTTCGGGACGAGGTCGCCGCGTTCGGTTACCCGTTCTGTTTATCGTGGTGATTCGAGATTTTTGGGACGATCGATGATCTAAGAGTTGATCCCAAAGCACCACTAGATGCGGTTGCATTGATCGGATTAGACAGTAACCTGCAAGACGTGGCAAAATATTTACTTCGAGGGATTGAGGTTTCCGTATCAGATTTGGCCCTAAAATTAGATCAAGCAGAAAATATTGTAGGCGAAAAATTACATTTACTTTACTCTCAAGGTTATATTGGAAGATACAGTAAATCTGGAAAATTATATTATTTTATCAGATAGTTTGCTCAGGAATCAAAAGCTTCGATCTCATCTAAATCATCATATGTCTTTCTCACAGCTTCGTGCACTTGGTCTTCTGTTTTTGCACCGGTACAAACTAGATTCCCTGATTGAAAGAGCAATAATACTGTTTTGGGCACAGGAAGTCTGTAGATTAAACCCGGGAATTGTTCTGGTTCGTACATAGATTGATCAAGCCACATCGATGCCAATTCAAGATTGATAGTCCGCTTGTTGAAGTTGCCAGAAGCAACGATATTTTGAACAATGATTTCAGGGTCTTCAGAGATTTCGGTTCCACATTCTCGCAAAATTGCCATTACAACGTGTACCGCTTCTGTCACCATTACTGTTGATTTTGCACCAGTGATAACCAACTTACCACTCGAAAAAACCAATGATGAAATCTTTGGAGTCTTGGTCTTCAAAATTAACCCCGGAAATTGCTCTGGATTAAAGCTAACTACCAATATATCATCATCAATTAGCTGTTGATAGATCGAGACTAAGTTGATCGTTGTAAAAAGGTTTACAGATGCCACACAATTTTGAATAATGATCTTAAATTCGAGTCCATCTACTCTGTTTTTTATTTCTGAAACTGTTTCTTTTTTGTCAGTTGTTATTACTTCTGTAACAGTTTCTTTTTTGGCACTCTTTTTTCTTTTTGAAACAGCTTTTTTTTTCCTAGCCATAGGTTATACCCCTTCAAAGCCAGAAAGATGAGGTTTATTTATAAAGCATATGAAATCGTTTGTTCCTAAATAGTTTATAAATAGTATTTAAATGAGGGATAAATCTTGTAGTTCACGATTTGAGGGTTACATCTAGAAGACCAATAATTCAAAAAGAAAAGGATAAGTTGATGTAAGTCTTCGATGAAAAATCATTATGTCTAAAGCATTTATCACAGTAATCGAACCACAGGATGAAAACCAAACTAATCTCCTCAAACGAGCATACAAAAGAATTGCTGGTACGCGAGGTCGAGTTGCGAATGTCCTACAAATCCAAAGTTTACATCCCAAAGCACTGATGGATCATTTAGATCTCTATATGACCCTAATGTACGAAGAATCACCTCTTACTAGAATTCAAAGAGAGCTGATTGCAGCTTATACGTCATACCTAAACAATTGTGAATACTGCATTATTCATCATTATGAAGCCCTACTATTTAACTGGAAAAATGCTCCTTCGATGGAAGAATTGGCAACTGGAAAGGATCTCTCCAAGCAAGACAAGGAAATGATTAAGTTTGTTAGAAAACTGACAAAAGAACCTTGGAAGCTTAAAGAAGACCATATCAATCGCCTACGTGAAGTTGGTTTCAATGATCGTTCGATTCTCGATATTACCTCCATCAGCTCATACTTTAATTTTGTGAATCGACTGGTTCTTGGATTAGGAGTTCAGATCGAAAACGAGAAGGAACGAAAATACAATTACTAGAAAATCAAATTCCAACTAGCTTTGCAATCAAATTTATACACTGACGAATTTTGCGAAAAATGAAAATGTCACAAGAGTCCTATCAAAAATTAATGAAACTCTATCAAGAATTTGAGATGTTAGGATCAATCAATGGGGTCCTAAATTGGGACACAGAGACGCAAATTCCAAGCAACGAAAAAATTACCAATTATCGTGCAAAGCAGTATGCTTATCTTGAAAGTTTGGTTCATGATAAATGGCAAAACCCTGAAATTCAACAATATGTGTCCCAGCTACAATCTGATGATAATCTAGACCTAATTGAGAAACGTAACATTGAGTTAATTCACCGTGAGTTACTTATACGAACTAAAATTCCAAAGGACTTGGTTGTCAAACTTAGTTCTCAATCCAAGAGAACAGATCAGACGTGGAAAAAGGCAAAACAGAAAAAAGATTTTTCTCTTGTTTTATCCGATATGAAGGATCTATTTGAACTCAATAAACAGCGTGGAGAAATTATTGGAGATTTATTGGGTGTTGATGATCCATACGAGTCGCTTATACAAACACGAGACCCGGGTTTTACAGTTGATAAGATCTCAAACTTGTTTGAAGAGATGAGAACTCATTTGGTCCCCATGATTGATAAACTGACTAACAAAGAGGATTTTACCGAAATTGAAAATATTAAACTCGACAAGCGAACTAAGGCTAAAATTGCAACCGAGATCTGCAATGTTTATGGTTACAAAGCTGATGGGAAAGTAAATGCATTCATTGGTGAGGTAGAACATCCATTAACGATCGGCTGCGGACCGTATGACTCCCGAGTCACCGTGAAATATGAGCAATGGGAAAAAGTCATTTTCTCCGCTTGTCATGAGGTCGGTCATGCAATACACCGATTAGGAAAAGATGATGCTCATGATGGTACTCCGATTAATAATTATGGATCACCTAGTGTCGGTGAAATGAATTCTAGATATACAGAGAATAAAATTGGCAAATCCAGGGCATTCTGGGAATATTTTTATCCCCAAATGCAAAAAATTGCCTCACCCAGTTTTGATAACATTGATCTTGATACTTTTTATCGATTTATTAATCGAGTGGAACCCGGTCCAAAAAGAATGAAAGCGGACGAATTAACCTATGGGCTCCACATCATCATAAGATTCGAACTTGAACGAGATCTTTTCGCCGAAAAAATAAGCCTTGATGATATTAACATAATCTGGAAAGAGCGCTATGAAAAGTACTTGGGAGTGACACCAAAAGATGATACCGAGGGAGTTATGCAAGATTTACATTGGTACAACGTGTACTGGGGGTACTTTCAAGGATACGCACTTGGAGACTTAATGGGGTCACAAGTCCATTATTCGATGGAACAAGCAAATCCCAACTGGGAACAAGAACTGATGAATGGGAATTCTGGTCCAGTGTTGGATTACTTCAAAGAACAGATTTTTTCCAAAGGCTTCATGTATGATCCAATGGAATTAGTTGAGAAAGCAACGGGTAGTTCATTTAGTTCAGATCACTTAACTAGGTATTTGAAGACAAAATATGCTTATTAATTATCTCGATCTTTCTCACACTTGCATAATTTTGCGAACATATCTGGCAAGAACTAATATGATCACGAAGAATGCAGTTGGGGGATAATTTGCAACTACAACAATGAACAGTAAGATAGCAACTGTATAGAAAATTACCTTGAAAAGTCTGTTTGAAAAAACAGTTTTCCATCTTGATTCGTTGGTTGGTCCAACATTAGCCATTTCTGCTGAAACTTCAAAGTCTTGTCGACTACTCAATAAAATAACCTTCCAGTCTTGGCTGTTTATCTATTCACGAGGAACATTTTCTCCTAGTGTTATCAAAGCGCTAAAACCAGGGACGATTCCCTCGAAATCGACCAAACCTTTATCTTTCATCGTTTTTAAGCGTAGTCGAACTCCCTCGAATTTGTTAGATAGAATGTCATTAAGCTCTTTATAATCCATTTTACCCCCGTGCTCTCTAATACAAGTAAGAATTTCGCCATATTCTGCTTCGTGATCTATCGGTTCCATGTTCTCCATACGCGGGAAGTGAATGTGGGATTAATAAAGCTTACACGTTGCGAATTGAAGGAAATGCAAAATAATGAGGTTTTGCAAATTATTATATCTAGGAACCAATTTTGATTATTTTTCCATTCGCTCTGCGAATTCATCTTGATAAATTTTTTCCACATTAGCAGCCCAAACGAAATCCATATGTGCAAGACCGGAAATATGATGGGTCGAAATGACAACTTTCGCTTTCCCCCAAGCTAAATGAATATCTGGATGGTGATCCTTTTCATCAGCAAATGTACCAACCTTATTTGTGTATTCAAGAGCTTGATTAAACGTTGGAAACTTGAATTCCTTTTCCAATTGTCCACTAGCAACCTGCCAGCCATTTCCTAATTTACTCAGATAAGAGTTAAGTTCATCGTCCTGAAGTGGTGGCGTTCCCACAGTGGTCGCTTTCCATTCTGTATCAAGTAATTCTTGCATTTAGAAACTATTCTCCTAATAGAATTTAAATTATCATGTTTAGAATTTTATAAATTAGTCATTTGACACAACACTATGAGCACTATGAGTCTCCAGCAATACAGGTTACAGGTGGATTAATTTTTTGGATTATTATCGCTAGATCCAACTAGTACAACTTGAGTCGTATCCCTTCAGCTTCTCTTAACATAGAGCTAGATCCATTCATTTACTAATTAACAAATCTATGTGTCAAATTTTTTTTCTTAAGGTAAAATAGAATTAGTATAGGATATGCAATTATTGGTAATACGTAATCTGAATCTGCTTCTTTCGAATTTAAGGCAGATGTGTTTGCAAGTACTTGAACTTCTTCCCACGTAGCTTCTGCAAAATCAAAACTCCAAGTATCATCCCTCGCTTGTTGTTGATTGGTGAAATCTAATGTTGAATTCAATCCACCATATATCACTGATAATTTAGACTCTTTGTCATAAGCCATCGCAAATATAACACAGCCCGGTGGTGGGTCGTTTGTAGTCATCAGTGTCCACGCATTCGTATTATAATAAAATCGATTGAGCTTGTCTGAAGCTCTAGTTATTTCGCATTTTTTTTAGTGTTCAGCCATTCATTCTGGTGTTTTACTGAGGATTTCGAAATATTAAAGCTGGATGGGTCATTGTGTACGTTTAAAACCTTCGTTTTACATCTTATACTAGTTTCAACTTGTTACTTACCATCAGTCTTCCATCGATCACGGTTCGTTCAACTTAATCCATAAACCGGAATTGCAGCACCATTAATCGCTTTAGCTTCATCAGAAGCCAAAAATAAAATCACATTTCCCAATTCCTTTGGATGAACCCATTTAGAATAGTCTGCGTTAGGCATATCAGCTCGGTTTACAGGAGTATCAATTGTCCCTGGTAATATGCAATTTACATTAATGTTAGACTCTCTTAATTCTGATGCCATACTCTCAGTTAATCGAATTACCATACTTTTTGATGCTATATAGGGCGACATTTTTCCGACTCCCTTCAATGCAGCTCTTGCAGATGTACTGACTATCTTCCCTCCACCCTGTTCAAGCATATGAGGTATCACCGCTTTAGATGTAAGAAACATCGTTTTAGTGTTGAGTTTTATCATAAAATCAAAATCCTTTTCACTGGTTTGATGAACTAAGGGACCCATCCAGAAGCCTCCTGCAATATTTACCAAAATATCTATTTGCTTAAATTTTTTCAATGTATTTTTAACAGCATTTTCTATTGATTCTTCTTCTGTCAAATTTACTGATTCGAAAAGCAGTTTTTCAAAATTCTTCAAATTGGTAAATTTTAATTTTAAGTCATCATGAGATAAAATGTCATACAGGGCAATTTTCGCTCCTGCATGATAAAATAGATCAACGACCTGACTCCCTAATACACCTCCAGCTCCAGTAATAATCACTATCTTGCCTGTAAAATCAAACATACCTGTCAAAATTAATGATATTATTTAAAGACATTTTACTTAGGTCGGGGCTTTGGCAGTCAAGTATATTTACTCGATTGTAATCAATCGATGCATCTCTGAAATGAACTCTAGAAGATCTG
>JACZSS010000188.1 GCA_022574115.1 Candidatus Heimdallarchaeota archaeon
CCATTCTATAATCCTGATATTCGAACCTACGACTTTGATCCCGAGGTGGCAAAAGGAATGTTAGATACTCTAGGATTTGTTGATTCAAATGACGATGGTATCAGAGAGGATATTAATGGGACCAAACTCTCATTTGACCTACTAGTGTCATCTGAGTTTGACAGATCGGTTGTAGGAGCTCAAATGATGTCAGAGTGGATGGCTGACATCGGAATTGAGGTAAATGTTGTACCAGCATTATTTGATGTAATTTGGGATCAAATCGGCGGATCAGGATTAGGAACCTATGATTATGATTGGAGCTATATTGGTTGGACTCTATTTTGGAGTGATCGTCATCCAAATTGGGTTTACTGGTTATTTGGAGCTGATGACAGTTACTGGGGAACCACTATTAATCTCCCTGGTTGGGAGGGTGCACAACGTGATCTAGTTGGTCAGTTAGCTGGTGATATCTTATTTGAGACAGATGATACCATTATCAAAGATAAACTAGATGAAGTCCAAGAAATCGTGGCTGAAGAGTTGCCATACCTGCCAATAGACATCCAAGGTGGAGTAACGTTATACCGAACAGACAAGTTTGAGGGCTGGCAGTTGGGGAATGTAACGGGACCGAACAACTTTTGGTCATTTTTGAGTCTCTCTTTGATTGATTCTGACGGAACCTCCGACGGATTAACAACAATTACCACTACAATCGATGGAATAGTAACAACAATAACTGCTGAATCAACCGGTGGTGATTCACCCGGATTTGCATTGATAACGGCTGTTGCTACGACGATGGTAGTCGCAGTCGTATTAAGAAAACGTCGTACATGATCAAATTTATCAAAAATAAAACCTAAGAACTTTATTACCCCAAATAATAAATAGTGATTAAATCCAATTTAGATTATCCAATTAATTATTTCTTATCTTGATCTATTTTGAAGATCAGAAATTCAGAATTTATCCGAAATCATTCGTTTTCACTTTATCAGTTTTTCTCCCGAAGGACCTTCCTCAATCTCATTTTTCGAAGAATCGGTTAATTCCCACTTTCTTACATTCTTGTGCAACGATAATTCGTTCAAATCTTGAAATATTTCACCTTCTTGCAATCGATGATATGGTGGAAACTTTCCCTGAATTTTCGAATCCCTAAAATTTTTCCATAATGGATTCATTCCATATGATCCGAATTGGCGTATCCAGGAGACCTTCTCAAGATCAATAATCTCTGTCATAACTTCATCAGTTTCCCCAGCTGATTGTAGAATTCTCCCTTCAGGATCAACGAATAATGATTTACCACCTCCTTGCGGACCTACACAGTTAACATTGAGAACATAAGATTGATACATTATTGCTTGAGCTTGGACCAAGACCAATTCTGCTGCCCTATCTGATGTAAAAGTTAATGAAGGCAGCAAAATGACTTCTGCACCCATCCAAGTCAAGGTTCTCATGACCTCTGGAAACCAAAGATCGTAACATATCAGTACCCCAATCCGGCCAATATTTGGTATATCAAAGGTAATAAAATCCTCTCCCCAATCAGTATCCTCGTGAGGAGACCATGGATACATTTTTCTATACTTTGTAACGATGCTTCCTTCAGAATTGATAACAATCAGAGTATTAAAAGTCTTAGACCCTTCTTTCTCTAGAAATGAACCGGGAACAAGCCAAATCCCTAAATTTTTGGCTAATTTACATAAACTATCCGTTATTGCATTAGGTATGGGTTGCGCCTTATCCTTCCAATTTGCGGAACCATATTCCTGCAAAAATAATTCACCTGTGAAAAACAAATCTATCCATGGAAACTGGGTTTTTTTTGCTTTTACCAACTTTATAAAATTTGCGAGATTATTTTCTTGATGCTCATAATTTTTTGTTAATTGTAACCCTGCTACTCCAAGCTTTCTTGTCATTGTATGTCATTTAATTTTGTTGGATAAAAGAGATAAATTAATTGATTGATGATTGATTTTACTTCCATATTTTGCAAACAAAAATTCAATGACTCATAATTACTATATGTCTTAACACTGTTTAGAATTGCAGATTTAGAAATTAACATTCCAGATGAAGTTACAAAAACACTCTTGTTTTTTACCTCAGATGAGTCCTCGTTTCTTACTGGTGGTCTAATTGTCCCAAAGAGAGGATTCAGTGCAAATTAATTATCCTAATCTAAGCAGTTTTACAATGTTTCTGAATTACACCTATCATAACCTCTGCAACTGTAATCATTGATTCAATGTCAACACACTCATCAAAAGAATGGATTCTCTCTGCTCTTGGTCCATAAGTTATTGCAGGAATCCCCTGATGCACAAAATATCTTGCATCCAATCCAGCTGCTCCACCCAAAAATATCGGGTCGCTCTTTGTAGCTTTGTAGTTTTCTTCGACAACTAATTGGGTGAATGGATGCCTGATATCCATCTCATGGGGACGGGCGTTCCATCCGAACCATTCAATGATCGGAGGATTTTTCGTTAACCAAACATCTGATTTAATTGCATTGTTAATTGCATTCTCTACTTGTGATCTAACTTCTGTTCTTGTTTCTCCAGGAGGCCAACCTATCCTACACTCTAACGTACATTCACCCGGGACCGTTGATGGCCAATCCCCTGATTGAACTATTCCAATATTTATCGTTGTGGCTCTTCCTTTCATTGTCTCGTCTTGCTCTGCATATGGGTAACTAATAGTATTTTGTCTAGATTGATGTAATTCCTCTAGGGCTTGAATAATAGGAACTGATTTTGTAATTGCATTGACTCCATAGTGAGCTGTGGACGCATGGGCGGGTCTTCCTATTACTTTTATTCGGAAGTACATTACCCCTGCACTGGCGATTCCTATGCAGTGATCTAAAGGCTCAGGGATAATCGCTGCATCATATTTTGGTTCGGTCATTCTAAGAGAAAGTACACCACCCACTCCACCGTCTTCTTCCTCAATAGTTGATTCCAAAAATAAATCACCTTTTAATTTAGTCTCAGTCTCAATTATTGCTCTTGTAGCGAAAACCATCGCTGCAAGACCACCTTTCATATCTCCAGCTCCTCTTCCGTAGAGTAAATTTCCCTCAACTTCACCCCCAAATGGTTTTCTAGTCCATTGGTTTACTGGTTCGGGACTCACCACATCGATATGTCCACTTAAACAGAGAGAAGGGCCATCACCAGTCCCTTTTATCACGCTTGTTACATTCGGTCTATCTTCATATCCAAATTTAACAAAGGAAGTTGTTTCAAAGAAATCCTCATGAGACCTTAAATCTTTAATGGATGGATAAACTAGATTTGGTGTCAGTCCCATTTTTTCAAGTTTTTGAACAAGAAATCTTTGGCATGTTATTTCGTTTCCAGTGACACTTGGTATTTTGATCAAATCTTGTGCTAATTCTATTAATTCGTCTTTATTATTAGTCAACCATTCGTGTGCTTTTGTTTCGTGATCTTTCATTATTATCTCCTCGTAATTTTCATTCTTCTAGTTTAAACCTATAGGTTCTTAGGACTTCCAGTACACGGTCATGAGGTAGTGCGTACACCGTATTATTATTAATCCCCTGCATGGTTTCAGCTGCAACTAGTGAATTAATTATTGCTTCTTCTGTGGCCTGTGCAACACTTTTGAAAAGTGGATCCAAAGAACTATTACCAAGAAATTTCACGTCGTGCACTTTCTTGCTATCAGCCTCATCAACTGAATTATGAGTGGAAAATGCAAGAAAAATGTCACCAGAAGAATTTGAACTATGGCCACCCACTCTCCCAAGTCCAAAAATTACTCTTTTACATAATCTTTTCAATTGATACGGTAGTAGGGGCGCGTCAGTTGCAATTATCACTATTAATGATCCTTCTTTACCAGATGGTTCTTTTTGGTTAATTTTAGGCATTAATTCTGTTAACTCTTTTCCAACATTGACTCCGCCAATAGTTAGATCTGATCGATTTCCATAATTTGCTTGAACAAGAACTCCAACTGTTAGGTCTTCACCATCTATTTGAATTACCCTACTACTGGTTCCAATACCACCTTTGAATTGATGACAGATCATGCCAGTACCTCCTCCTACATTACCTTCCTCTGTGTTCGGTGATTTCGAACGGTCAATCGCTTCAAATACGTGCTCTTTTGATACATGAAACCCATTGATATCATTCAATACCCCATCATACGTTTCAGCAACAATTGGGAGAAACCACCGAAATTCATCGATCGATCGTTCAGGGGATTGCAAAATCTTCCATTCAATAATAAAATCCCTTACTTTACCCACACTATGAGTGTTAGTAATGCAAATCGGCGACATAATTAAACCCGATTCTTCCACCCAATGAGATCCAGTCATCTCCCCATTGCCATTAAGTGAAAAAATACCACCAAAAACCTGTTTGTCATTCTTTCCCACGGGAAAAATAACTGTTACACCGGTACGAATAGGACCCTTACCTACTACTAATTCTCCTTCTCCCTTGATAATTGTTGAATGTCCGACTTCTACTCCTTGGACATCAGTTAAACTATTGAATTGACCGGTTGTTCCATCGAAAGGAATTCCTAAATCTCTTGCCCTCACCAAGTAACTCAATCCTCAAAAAATTATTCGAAACAGTTTAGGACTGCATCCCATACCACATCACTTGCAAAATATCCAAGACCGGTAATTGGCAAAGTACCAGCGTCTACCTCTTCAGTTGTCACAAAAAACAAGACATCGCCATCGTTTAATGTATGAAAAGGATCAATCATTTTGGCCATAGACGAATGAACTTGTTTGGCGACCTGTTTCAATTCTCTTGCATCCAGCTTCTGATCTGTGACCACAACAGTTAGTGTTGTGTTTTGGGACACAGGTTTTTTCGAGTCTGTCATGTTTTTCATTTGTTCTTCGTAAATTTCCACTTGTTCCATCATGGAAACTCGTTTATTCGAAGTTTTATCAAAATGACCTTTGATGATCTTTCCTTCTTTGTTTCTAATTGCACCCAAAGCATTAAGAATAACACATGCAAATATTTTGACTCCTTTAACCTCGGTAAAACCAGCCCCTTGACCGGCAATCTCAAAGATTTGTTCAGCGTAATTTACCCCAGATCCGACTCTTACAGAACTTCCTGCTCCTTGTCTCCCCATTGGAAATTTCCCCGCATGCATATTTTGAGCCGCAAGTCTTCCTAATCTTTTATCCGGGTACAATCTATTTTTTCTAATATGGAAATCCCAAACAATAGCCCCAGGGACTATGGGTACAGTCAGCCAGTCCAGTTCAAAACCTTGCTCTTTTAGTAATTCAAACGCAACCCCATCAGCGGCATCTAATCCTAAGAAGGATCCTCCGGCTAAGCAAATCGCATCCGCCCAACCAACTTCATGGCTGCGAACTGCTGGAGAACCCCCTCTAATATCTCCATAAAATCTAGCCCCACGATGTGGTTTTTCTTTAGTAGGATCAAATTTTATGACTGTACACCCCGTTGGTCCTTCAGGATATTGAGCAATTCCTATTTTGATGCCCGGAAATTGAAAATTAAGAATTGGTTCTCTTATTTCTGCATTCGGTTTCAAATTTTCACTCTCATTATTTACTTCTTTCATCTACCATAATACCTCTCATTTTCTACTAAAGCTAAAGTGCTGCTAGGGCAGCGTTTAATTTGCTCATTACCCGATTTGCTTGATCTTCGGTGATTACAAGAGGGGGTTGCAGTCTTAACACATTCCCATAAAAACCACCTTGACCAATAAGAATACCTTCTTTTTGAAGATATTTTCCAATTTTGTCCACCGCTTCCTTTGCTGGTGTTTTTGTGGATCTATCCTTTACTAATTCAATCCCTATCATTAAACCTTTACCACGGACATCACCAATAATTTCAAACTTCTTTTGGGTGTTTTCTAATTCATCAAAGAATAATTTCCCAATTTTTTCTGCATTTTCAATTAGATTATCTTCTTCAAGAATCTTGATATTCTCTAAGGCAACTGCTGAGCAGACTGGATTACCACCAAAGGTTGAGAAAAAGTCACCTAGCTCTACGGCATCAGCTACTTTTGGAACAACAGTTGTTCCGGCAATAGGCATACCGGAAGCCATTCCTTTTGCTATTGCAAAAATATCAGGCTGTAGATTCCAATATTCTGATGCAAACATTT
>JACZSS010000189.1 GCA_022574115.1 Candidatus Heimdallarchaeota archaeon
GTCCATCAGGTGCTGGTAAAACCACTCTTCTAAACATGTTAGCAGGACTAGACGTTCCAGGAAGAGGGACAGTTTTCTTTGAAGGTGAAGATATCGTTCATATGAAGGATAACGTCAGATCGAAAATGCGCCGAGATAATTTTTCATTTATTTTTCAAAGCTATGCCCTAATCCCTCATTTAACCGCATTTGAAAATACAAAACTCCCACTAGATCTAACGGGATTTTCGTCTGAACTTGTTGAAGGCATACAACAATTGCTAACTGATGTCGGAATCGGAGAGTTTGGAGATCATAAGCCTGCATTATTGAGTGGAGGGCAAATGCAGAGGCTTGGTATAGCAAGAGCTTTGGTTAATCGACCTAAAGTTCTCTTTGCGGATGAACCAACTGGTGATTTGGATGAAAAGACAGGTTTGGCGGTTATGGATTTGTTGAAAAAATATCATGAAGAGACAAATATGACAATCGTTTTGGTAACACATGATGAGAAAGTAGCTAAATATGCTACTAGGGAAATATTCCTGATGGATGGTCGGAAAGTTAAGAATTTGGAGGAATAAAAATTGGCATTTGCATTAGAATACGCGATTAAATCAATCTCAAGAAGAAAACGAAAAAATGTGATTACAGCAATCGCCATTGCACTCGGAGTGGGTTTGTTTATCGGAACTCAGTCAGCTGGAGATGGAATTGTGGTCACGATCACCTCAATTAATTTAGAGGATTTAGGAGCTAATGACATTAGTATTGTCAATCCAACGTCTCCCAATGGTATGTTTGATGGAGCTGCTGCAGATCTTATCAAGGATGGGATAGCAGGTAACTCAAACCTCAGCTCGATTTTGACTGTTTCTAAACGTTTGAGTTATAGAACCTCAGTTTAAGCTTCTGCTTCAGGTCAACTGGAAAAAAATGTTGGTATCAGAAGCATTAACCCCTCGGAATTCGGATTTGGGGACTTCGTTCGAGAAGACGGAACGGCGATACAACTTGCAGATTTATTAAATGATAACGATATAATAATCTCAACCTCTCTTAGAGATGCTATGAATCTGGAAAAAGATCACGAATTGCAAATGAGTTTCCCTGACGGTTTCGGAAGTTCAACCTTGATAGGTCTTAAAATTGTTGAAATCTACGATGATGAAGTCGACCGAGGTAAAACAGGTGCGGGACCTCCGGGAACTTTTAGACAACTGCAGTTGCTCATCAACCCCCAAGCTTTGCAGTCTCAGCTTCATCCAGTCTTTACTGATTTTGTAACAAGTATTCAAATAGTGATCGAGGGTGTAGATCGTAGCTTAGAGAACTTTGATGTGGTGACTAAGTCTTTCAAAGGAAAGGAAGACATTGAATTGGTGATGGAAGAACTCAATAGACTTCTCGAAAAAGATTTTGCTGATCTACTTATCTTTTCATCAATTGTGAGTTTAGTTGATAATCAGCTAGCTAATCTCGCAGATGTAACGTCCGTATTGGGTTTGTTTGCGATTATTCTCAACGGAGTTGCGTTGCTACTAATTATCAACGTACAATCGATGGCTGTCGATGATCGAAAGAACCAAACTGCAGTTCTCCGGGCATTGGGATCTAGTGTGTCAACGATATTTTTTGTATTCTTAGTCGAAGCCACAATTGTAGGTCTTGTAGGAGCAATCGTGGGTTTGGGAATCGGTTATTTGATCTCGGTTTGGATATTGGGTATCCTGTCAGGAGTATTTCAGGTAACCTTACTTGGATCTGGTCTGTCAGTTGGGTTAATGTTTACTGCAGTCTTCACCGGTTTATTACTATCCATCATTACTGCTGTAGCACCTGCTTTTGGAGCTGCTAGATCAGGAATTGCAAACGCTTTGAGAGGTATTCCAGATGTGAAAAAGCCAAGAAAGGGATACTTCACCTTAATTATCGGAATTGTTCTGTTCATATTCGGCTTAAACATCGCTAGATCGATTGGTGATCTTGGATCTGATGCTACCTGGGAGAATCTCGATGACCAAATTACTATTCTTCTCGGTTTTGGATTGACACTGGCAGGACTCGGAATGCTGTTGACACTTGCTATAAGCCGACGGTTAGCGTTATCTATTAGTGGTTTATCCCTTTTTGGTTTAGGAGTAATCTTCTTTGTATTTACGCTAGAATTAGGTAAAACCGGCAATGGAGGTAATTTATTCTCGGTCATTTTACTATTTATGATAACAGGTTCAACTATTCTCGTCTCAGTGAATTATACAGATATAATGAATGGAGTCGGCAGAATATTGTTTGCAATCACCGGAATAAGAGCAATTTCACAGGTAACGACCAAACAAATGATTGGAAAGAAAAATCGAGGAGTACTCGTTTACACGATACTTGCCGTAATACTCGTCTTAGTTATTTTTATTGCTTCGTCAGCCGAAACACAACGAGTGGCAGTAGTAGGACGTTATTCCGGTTTAAGTGATGGAATAGATGTAGTCGTCACGACTGATAATGCAATTGACGGTGTCGAAGAACGAATTGAGTCCTTAAATGATCGCTCAATCGAAGGTCTAGATGACTTCGGAACTGTGACACATGTATTTGCGTTCAAACAGAAATTCATGCCGCTATATCTTGTGTCGCCAGAGGATGATAATTTTGATATTTCGACTGATATAGTAGGCATTCCAGTTATACCTGTTGAACAAAATACGTTAAATCCAGACAATTGGGGTGAAGATTCATTACATATTCCTTTTGCAGACCTTGATGAAAGTGTCGAAGCAGAAGCCGGAGTTGCAGTTAATTTGCAGACTAGTGAGGAAGATCAAAAAGAAATCAGGAAAGCAGTTTTTGAATTGTTCTTTAGAGACTTTCAGCGAAGCCAACCTGTTGAGCTTACTGTTGATGGAGAAACACGTGGCTTTGACGAACATCAGTATTTTGCTATAGGCGGGTTCTTTCTTGGCTTCCTTCATTTAGACTTACTGACTGGCAAAACGATTTACCTTCAAGCAGCTAACGGCTCGATTATTCCTCTATATCTTGGAGGGTCGACTTTCTTTGATATGCTAGGGAATTCTGACTTTCCACTTTATTCAAACGCCTTGATTGTTCCACCAGCAGTTGCATCCAGGCTAGCATTCGACGACTATGAAAACACTTTCCTAGTCCGAAGTACCAACGAATATGACGATACTGATAGGAATGAAAAACTTGCGATGGCTATTGAGAAAGATCTTAATAATTTGCAGGAAGGAGCAGATTCATTGTCAAATAATCAAGATCCGGTTATTCTTGTCGGTGCAGCCACAACAATAGTTTTTGATCAGGTGCAAGGTTTTTATTTTGAACAAGCTGCTTTCTGGGATTTTCTAGGAGCGTTCTCAACCCTTGGTCTTGTCATTGGTGCATTAGGGATGATGATCATTGCAGTAAGATCAGTGAGCGAGCGAACTCGAGAAATTGGCATGATGAGATCCATAGGATTTTCACGTTCATCTGTCGTTTATGGAGTTTTGATAGAAATGGTTGTGTTGTCCCTGCTGAGTCTTATTGTAGGTGGATTTATTGCCGTTATATTTTCAGAGAATTTTGCAGATTCGATTTACGGAGTTAAAGCCTTGTATCCTGTAGGTCAAATTCTAGGGTATGTCTTTGGATTGCTAGGGCTTGCAATTTTGTCAGGTGTAATTCCGGGATATAATGCTTCAAAAGTAACGCCAAGTGAGGCATTAAGGTACACCGGCTAGCGGTACTCTCTCAAAATAAACGTTGCATAAGCAATAAGAAGCTATTACTTAAATAAAGTCAATACGAAATTATGGTAATCCAAACCAATCCGGACGTAATAAAAGATTCTGAAATTTCAGTAAATGAAGAATATACCTATGGGTTGTTGCTTTTATTTTCGGTACTTGCAGGGGCAACTTGGCCGGCAGGCAAAATCATTGCCGCTAGTCTATCTCCATTTGCTGCAGCCTTCTACAGATATTCTATAGCGCTTCCAATTTTCCTCATTTTAATGAAGACAACTGGAAGTTGGGTATCTGTGAATAAACGCGTCCATTTAAAACTGGCAGTGTTAGGTTTTCTTGGAGTTACTTTGTATAATTTCTTGTTTTTAGAAGGAGTAAAAAATACCGCAGCGTCGGATGCGTCACTAATATTCGCAGCAACTCCAACGTTTACTATTTTATTGTCCAATTATATCAACCCCGATGACAAAATAAGCAAGAAAAAAATAGTAGGAGTTGTGACTTCACTGATTGGAGTCAGCTTTATCTTTCTCCAGAGTCCGAATGTGGAGGTAACCAATCGGTTGCTGGGCAATTCGTTGATCTTACTCTCGACGATTGTGATGGCGTCGTATACTGCTTTCTCGAAACCTCTGTTTAAGGAAGTGAGCCCAACTCAATTCAGCACACTTACAATATTTTATGGCTGGTTATTTTTAGGAATATTGGTGCTATTCGAAGATGTTACGTACCTTTCTCCGCAATCATTTCTAAAATTAACCAATGAAGTCCGATATTCAATAATTTATCTTGGATTATTCATAGCATACGCAACAATTGTCTACGCTCATGGAATTAAGAAGATTGGACCATCTAGATCTGCAATTTTCATAAACTTAATCCCAATATTTGGAGTATTATCTTCTATTATTTTATTGTCAGAGAAATTCTCTCTATGGTATATTCCTTCATTTAGTTTAATTATGGTTGGAGTCTACTTTATCAACAGAAAATAAACAATCATATATTGCCTAGGCAATATCAACCCTTAATTTCGATTGATCGTATTACTAAATATGGGAATTGAAATCCATCTCAAAGTATTGAATCCGTGTCCTCTATCTAAATTATCTACCTTATTGGGAAAATCTCACTTCTATTCTTACTGCAATGATTATTATGATTTGATTATGATGGAAGGTGAAGTAACGCAAGAAATCATAGATACTATGATCGAGACTCTTGGAGTGACAACTGAGATCACTTTTACGTCTAACCAAAATTCACCACTAAATTATATCATGATGGATTGTTCTTGCTCGACAAGTTGGCCAGTGGTTGATGAGTCTATTCTGAAGAACCATGGGATCAATATTTCACCAGTAAGATATCAAGATGGATGGGAATATCACAGATTTGTTTGTATCAGTAAGAAGGATGTTTCTGCAATTCTCAAAGAACTTGAGGACAAGTTTCAATTTGAGATACTTTCAATTAAAGAAGATGATTTTTTTGGACCCATTAGGTTATTAGGACTATCAGCCCCTGAATTCATGGAATCATTAACAAAATCCCAATTGTCTCTACTTCAGGAGGCTTATCAAGAGGGTTATTACAAAATTCCTCGTAAAGTGAAATTAGCCGACATCGCCACTAAGTCCGGAATTTCAAGATATGCAGTCGAATCAAGATTAAGAAGAGGTGAAAATGCAATTATGGACTTGGTACTTCCATTAATTGGTTTTAACCAGAAAATTAGAAAGCAACGAATTAGTGCTTAATATGAAGTTTATAAAGGCCAAATGATTTTTCCCATGGACCAAATTTACTAGCCATTCGAAATGATTTGAACTTGTCATTCATTAACAGATAATAAAGGTTGGTTATTTTTGAAGCTCGTAATGCGACTTCAGCTGAATAAACTAGCCCCCATGACAAATTTAAGTTTTGATATTTGGGTATAATAGCTAAAGTTTTGAGTAATCCCGTTGGTTTGGGTTTGATAATTCCAAATTTAGACTTGATAAGAAAAACGAGATTCGACATTCGGTTCCTGAAATTGTGGAATTCTTTTGACCAGTCCAAAATAACTAATAGCAGTCCTATTGGTTGTCCAACATCATTGAATAATATTACCGTCGCATCTTTGTTATAAACATGTTTCAAACCGGCATTTGCTGTTTTTATGGCTGCATCATCGAATTTTTCCTTTGTAAACTCTAATGAAAATGTTTTACTCACAATTTGAACCATGATCTCAAAAAACTTTTTGTAACTAAATTCTCTTGCATATCGGAATCTGAAGCCTTCTTTTACCGATTTTTCAAAAAAGGGTTTACTATAATTAATGGATTGCGATGTGTCTGGATTCAAAAACGAATAGTAGGTTTCCTCTAATTTAAAGCCTGTATTAGAAAATACATTTTGATAATAAAGAGGAGTGAAAAGCTCAAGAAATGTC
>JACZSS010000190.1 GCA_022574115.1 Candidatus Heimdallarchaeota archaeon
AAAAATGGACTGAGCAGCCTATGTTGCGACCAAAAATTGTGTCTGTTAAGCTTAATATTTCAATCGGAATGGCTGGACGACCTCTTGAACGAGCTAAATCAATAGTGGTTGATTTAACTCAACAAGAACCCAAACAAACGCTTGCCAAATCAACTTGGAGAAACTGGGGGATTCGTAAAGATCAACCAGTTGGTTTAACTGTCACAATTCGAGGTGCTAGAGCATATGAACTATTGATGAGATTGCTTCACGCAAAGGATTACAAAATAAAAGCCCGATCAGTTGACAGAACTGGAAACTTTGCTTTTGGAATAGATGAACATATCGATATTCCAGGAATGGATTATGATCCAAATCTTGGGATAATTGGGATGGATGTTATTGTACAGATGGAAAGAAACGGGTACCGGGTTAAGAAACGTTCATACAGACGAAATAAAATCGGTAGTCACCACACTCTTAGCACGATTGAGACACAAGTGTTCTTGCAGGACCAATATGGTATAGAACTAATTTAGACGCTCGTCCATTCGAAACTAATTCACACTACGCTATTGTCAGCATATTACAGCTTTAAAATAATCAAAATAATTCAAGATTCATCTTCCTGCACTTTGCTTCAACTTAGGTTGGGAGCTGGATTAAGATAAGGAGATATTCGATTTGAAAACTCAAGAAAAGAAACTTCGTTCTATTGGAAAAGGTACTCGAAAGTGTCGTAGATGCGGTACACACAGAGGCGTAATTCGTCGAGCAGACTTAATGATTTGTAGGCGCTGTATGCGAGAGATTGCAGGACCATTAGGGTTCAAAAAGACTGGATCAAGAGGAGGATAAATTTATGCTCATGGACCCACTCGCTGACGCATTGTCAAAGATTAGAGGATATGAAGATCGGGGAAGGAAAGAGGTAATTCTCACTCCATCCTCCAATCTGATTGAAAACGTACTTGCAACCCTCCAAAAAGCATCTTACCTCGGAGAAGTTGAACGGATCGAAGACGGACGTGGTGGTAAGTTTAAAGTGCAATTACTGGGTAGAATCAATAAATGTGCTGTAGTTAGACCCCGATATCCGATCAAACAACATGAATTTGCTAAGTGGGAAAAACATTATTTGCCAGCAGCAAACTTTGGTATACTCGTTCTAACCACTCCTGAAGGTGTGATGTCGCAAATTGAGGCTCATACAAAGGGTATTGGTGGACGAATACTAGCTTATGTATACTAGGAGGCTCAGGAATGAAAATAGGCAGATTACAACAGGCAATAAAAATTCCTGAAGACGTTACACTAACTCTTACAGATAGAACTGTAAAAGTAAAAGGAACACTAGGTGAAAACGAAAGACAGTTTCCTCGAAGCAAGATTCAAATAATTCGAGATGGTAATACGCTGATGCTTAATGCATATTTTCCTAATAAGAAGGAGAAAGCTATGCTTGGGACCTTGACTGCACATATTAACAATTTAATTACTGGCGTAACGTATGGCTTCAAATATAATCTCAAGATCGTTTACTCTCACTTTCCAATCCGAGTAACTCCTCAAAATAAGAAAAATAGACTGAGGATTGAAAATCTCTACGGTGGTCGTAAACCACTTTATGCTGTGATTTTAGCCGGTGTTAAGGTTAAAGTTGAAGATGAAGATGTAATTGTAACTGGTATAAATAAAGAAGATGTAGGACAGACTGCAGCCAACATTCAAGAAATCACCAGACAAAGAGGTCGACGAAGAAAAAGTCCTAAAACTTTCCAAGATGGGATTTATGTATATGCTCGGTCTTTAATTGCTGAAAACTGATAAAGTTTAGAGTATCTTCCATTTATACTTGATCATTCAAATTTATCAAGGCTAATATTATTTAGTAAATTGTTTGCTAACCTCAGGCAGCAATTCATCATTGCAAATTTTAATCAGTTGTCTGCCCCTCACTGAATAATTCAGTAAAACTATAATGCGACTTGTTCGCAATTTTATCGAAAAAAGGTTTCAACTGATCAATCGGAATGACGTCTGCAGCCTCGTTGATTATATCTGCAAAAATACTAGTTACTTCACTAACCTCTTTAGAAACTATAACGGAAGTATTTGGTGTGACGTCCTTAACAAAATAAATGAATAAATGATCAATTTGATCTCTGACATAGATTATAGCCCCTCCTAATTCCAATCCGTCTATGTTTTCACTTTCAGTAAACATTTCACCGCCTACAGATTTGAGCGATGCTACCAATCCTGACAGCATGTCTTTATCAAAAACAGTTGATTCCCAGAATTTATCGTAGACTCGATCTAAGGCTCCAGTCTCAGACAAGCTTTTCGTAATCAGAATTCCAAGCAATTCCGGTTTAACATCGGCATCATAAGCTTCCAAATCATCTCTAAGTTTTATTTTCGCTGCCGCTAATCCACTACTACTACCATCTCCCTCTTTAGCTAGTTTTAGGTTACTTGAAGTCTCCAAAGCGGCGATTACCCATTTATTTATCTCGGTTGGACTGGCATCGAATTTGCTAATATAATCAAAAAAGTCACTGTTGACTCCAGTTACCAACGTTTGAGTTATGTTTTCATTTCTATCTAAGGCAATGACCAGTAAGGATGGATCCATCTCTCTACTAAAATCAGCAAAATCAAGCAAACTTCTACTTGCCTCGAGATGTGAATCCAGCAAAATTGCTCCTACTTGTCCTCCTTGAACTATTTCAATTGCCTCATCTTCGTCAGTTGTGGTTCTGATGGTGTAATTTCTCAGGATCTCTGATGCATCTGATTCTGAAGATGTCGCTTTGAGCTGGTTCAAGCTATCTCGTAAGACGTTTAATTCAGACAGTTCTCTCCCAAATACTAATACGATCAAATCCTTTGTATATTTTTTCGCTTCCTCCTCTTTTTGACGTCTAAATGCTTCTGCTGCAACTTCATCTTCTGCATCGAAGGCGTTAACGATTACGTCTAGACTATCATATTGCTCGTCAGTCAAGAATCCATCCTGATTTCCCAATACTTCTCCATATGAAGTAAGAATTGTTCCCAATAACCCAGAAATCCGGGTTTCAGCTGTCTGGTAGTTATGCCTTGTCAGATTTCTGACCAAAAAAGAAAATTGAAGTGCATCGTGGAATCTAAATATTACTGAAATCCCACCAAAATTGATTTCTTTAAGCGATTCTTTATTTTGAAATAAATCATCCCCCAATGCCGCAATTGATGAAAGGTAACCAGCAAGTAGGTATTCGTCCTGAGAAAGGGTTTCCTCAAACCATTTTGTATACCTTGGAACTGTGTGACTGACAATCATTAATCCAACAAAATTGAGTGGTAAATCCTCATCGCCAAACGACAGTGAAGGGTCGAGGGCCAAGAAACTAGCTTTTGAAAGTTTTGGGGGTTCATTGATGAATTCAGTCACTCCCAACTCAATGGAGTAAATCGCATCTTGTTGCGCCAGTACCTTGACTATTTCCAATTCATCAAATGGTTGCAGTAAAACTGCATTGATCGACCCGTTATTGTAGATATTGCTAAACTCTGAAGTCGATATTGTTTGGGTTACAATGATGATCCTAGCCAATTTGTTATTATTTCTCACAATATTGGAAACCGCGATAATATCAAAAGACGGGATGGCATGATCTAGAATAACCATGGGATAAGATGTTTGTAGTAGTAATGGAATAGCCTCATCTATTTTTTCAACATGTTCAATTTCATAGCTGGAATCGGAATTCATCTTTTGTGAAAGGTCAACATAAGTCTCCGGTAACGCTATCAAGAGAATTTTAATTGATTCTGGTTCAAATGATAAATCAGAAAACAGGTCGTCCAAATCTGCAGTCGGGTCGTCTTCCACGTTTCAGAGGACAGATTCAGGTATATATAGGTTTGTTCATCAAAAATAAGATTTTCAAAGTATCAAATTTTATTATTTATTTAAATGTGGATGAGTAGGAGAAATTTTATTGTTCCAGCACAATTAAAGGCTATGGCAAAAGGAAAGATAAAAGCTAGCCATATTCTTGTTGATAGACACCGACAAGCAATGGAAATTTATGAATTACTTTTAGGAAATCGGGATTTTGCTAATTTAGCGCAAATACATTCTACGGATAGAGGGTCTGGCAAACGAGGGGGTAATCTGGGTGAATTTGGCCGAGGTAAAATGGTAAAGGAATTCGAAAAGGTTGCATTTAATCTAAAAGTTGGTGAAATCTCGAAACCGGTTAAAACTCAGTTTGGATATCACATCATTAAACGTACAAAATGAATTCGAGCAATTTTCTACGGAAATTAATTGAAATATAAATTTTCTGAAAATTCACCATTTTCGACTAAATTGATTAAGAATGAGTTTAAGTAATCAATCATTTAGACCTTTGAGACTATCTCGAGAATTTGTATGTGGTTATTTGATTCCAATGATGAAATTGATGTCAAGGTCAACCGGGCAATTCATAACGCTAAGCGAGCAATCGTGCGATCCAACCTAGAGGATCTAAAAAAAGCTACGATTATTAACGCATCGGGACAACAAGCCATCAAAGCAGATATCGTTGCAGAAACTGCATTTTTGGAAAGCTTGATTCAGCAGCGGCTTAGCGGAGTCCTGTATTCAGAAGAAAGCGGGGTTAAACCTTTCGGTAATCCAAAAGTAGGTGATAAGCAGTCAGTAGTTCTCTTATTAGATCCTCTAGATGGGAGTCAAAATTTTATTAAGGGACTTCCCATAGGTTGCATTTCTGTTGCATATGGTGCATATGAGCCAAACCCAAGTTTCGCAAACCTTACGAAGGCAAGTATAATGGGAATCTATACCGACGAATTGTTTTTTGCTGAAAAAGGGAAAGGCAGTTACTTTAATGGAGACGAACTCATCCGGGTATCAAATAAAGAGTTCAAAAATAAAACGCAAGAATCGCTGCAGATAAGCTATTATGGCTATGGCAAAAACTCATTACATAGGATGCTGGATCATCCAAACCGGTATCATTTACGATCGTTTGGGAGCGCTGCTTGGGAGTTAGTCCTAATTGCAGTAGACAGAAACGATGCGTACATAGACGTGAGAGGCGTTCTTAAGGCTCACGATTTTGCCGCGGCAAAAATTATTTTAGAGGAAATTGGAGCTTATTTTGAATTCCTGACGTTAAATGGGTATGGTGATCCGCAAAATATCCCCTTGGATGACTTCAAATCAGGTTACTCGATAGTTGCCTCCAAACACAAAAAATTAATCTATCAACTCAAGGAAGACTTTCTGAGTCCAATTTTATGATTAAATAAATAAGAAGTAGAAGAGAGACCAATTTGTTTTTGTCCTCTAATGTTTTTCCAACATTGTGGAATTTTCCAAACATTTGGCCTCGGTTGAAGGTTCTGTTACCGCTCAAATTTTTGCTAAAGCTCGTCAGCTTGAATTCGCTGGGAAAGATATTGTACACTTGGAAATCGGCCAACCAGACTTTAAACCCCACCCCGTAATTCTACAAGGAGTCGCAGATGCTGTCCTAGCGGGAAATACAAGTTACACTGTTAGTAGAGGTACATTAGATTTCAGGAAAGAAATAGGTAATTATCATAAACAAGTGAATAAGTCAAATTTGAATCCGGCAACTGAAATTGTTGTAACCTCCGGTGCAAAATTGGCCCTGTTTGGTAGCTTATGGGGTTTGATAAATCCCGGTGATAATATTATAGTTCTTAATCCATCTTGGGTGTCATATTCAGACATCATCATGTCACTTGGTGGTGAGGTTAAATGGGTGGATGTTGATCATAATTTCAATTATGATGAAAATGAGTTGAGAAGTGAGATTAATGATCGAACAAAAGCGATTTTGGTAAACAGTCCTTCAAATCCGACTGGATCCGTAATTTCACAAGTTGGGATTTCAACCTTGTTTGATATTTGTGCCGAATCCGGGATTTATTTAATAAGCGATGAGATCTACTCAGAATATCTATATGATGGTAAGATACACTCTTCCCTTTTAGATATTAATAATTGGATGGACCATGGTATTGTCGTAAATGGTTTATCGAAAACATTTTCCATGACCGGGTTCAGATTAGGTTATACACTTGCAAATGAACAAATCAGCAACAACGTTAAC
>JACZSS010000191.1 GCA_022574115.1 Candidatus Heimdallarchaeota archaeon
ACTCCGAGTCAGAAAATAAAGTTGCAGAAGTAATCTACAAAATATCTAGAGAAGCACATGTACGAGGCTTAACCGAGAGGATTTCGAAATTACTAACCGAGGAAAACGGTGAATAAGAACCATACTTAGTATTGAGAGGTAAAATTATGAAAGAAAGATTAGACGGTAGAGCCGTAAACGAATTAAGAAAGCTCAAGGTCGAATTAGGAGTCCTTGAAAGAGCAGACGGATCTGCTAGAGTGGAATTGGGTAAGAATATTGCAATTGCATCGGTTTTTGGACCAAGAGAATTACATCCAAAACATCGCTCCAGGTCTGAAGGAGCAGTTGTTCGAGTGACTTACCGAATGGCGACATTTAGTGTAACAGATTACAAGCGATCTTTTCCATCAAGAAGGGAAAAAGAAATTTCTAAAGTATTATCAGAAGCATTCCAAAGCAATGTTCTCACGAAATTCTACCCACGATCAGCAATTGACGTTAATGTGCAAATTTTTGAATCTGATGGAGGAACGAGAACTGCTGCTGCAATCGCGGCTAGCGCAGCACTCGCAGACGCAGGAGTTCCAATGAGGGATTTGGTTGGTGGAATTGCATCTGGAATTATTGATGATGAAGTAGTTCTTGATCTAACTGGGTATGAGGATATGAAAGGGACTGGTGATATGCCAATTCTGTATTCTCCTTCAATTGATGAAGTCGGACTATTCCAACTGGACGGGTTATTTACTCTAGAACAGTTTAAACAAGCATATTCTTATTCCTTGAAAGCCATTGAAGGCATTGTCGATATAATAAAAAACGCTCTGAAGAGCAAATATCTATCCATCAAGGAAGAAATAATGGCTGATGATGAAGTTGCGGATGAGGAAGATATTGACGCGGCTCAAAAGGAAGATGTTCGGTTTGACGATGCTCTGGAAATAGAAACGTCAACAACTGAAATGAGCACACCAGCTAAACCTAGTGAAGTGAGCCCACCAGCTAAACCTAGTGAAGTGAGCGCACCAGCTAAACCTAGTGAAATCACACGATCAGTACTTGAGGAAACAACGGTAACTCATGAAGTCACACCAGTTGTTAGTTCGGATGAAAGTACTGAAGAGTCTTCTTGGCAGCCAAAAATACCTAATTTGGACGACGATGAATCGGCCACCAAGTCCGAGGGCGCTGTTGAGAAAGATGAGAAAGAAGAACATGATCCAGATTGGTATGATCAATCGCCAAATGAACTCAAACCAATGGGTGGTTCGAAAACCCAAACATCAGAAGATGACGAGGACAAGAATAAAGATATTCTGAGAGATATCGAATATCTTGAGGAGGACGAATAAAATGGCAGATTTTAAAATGATTACCAGTGCTGTTGAAAGACAACACATTATTGATCAATTGGATAAAAACCGACGATCTGGCGGCCGAGGTAAAAACGAATTTCGAGATATTAGGATTGAAACCAATGTGATAGGAACTGCAAATGGTTCCGCAATTGTGCACATTGGAAAAACCAAAGTTATAGCCGGAGTCAAAGCAGTAATCGGTACACCATATTCTGATGCTCCAAACAAAGGATCAATCATGGTTGGTTTTGAGACTTCACCTTTAAGTGCTCCTGAATACAGATACGGACCACCTCAAGATGAGGCAATCGAGATTGCAAGAATGACGGATCGTGTCATAAGAGAATCTGGTTGTATTGATCTGGAAGCTTTATGTATAAAAGAAGGAGAAAAAGTCTGGACCATTATTATTGACCTATACTCACTGGACCATTATGGTAACTTCTATGATGCTGCCGCCTTAGCTGCAATTGCAGCTCTTTCCTGTACGACAATTCCCGAAGTGACCATCGACGATGATGGCAATGTTGAGCAGCTCGAAACGTCCTACCCCTTAAAGCTTAATAGTTTCCCGGTTACGGTGACTACAAGTAAAATTGGTAATCATTACTTGGTGGATGCAAATCTCAAAGAAGAGAAAACAGCTGAGGCAAGGATCACCTTTGGGACTACAGATACACATATTGTAAGTGGACAAAAAGGCGGAGAAATGGGAATTAAATCTGCAGATATTCTCACAATTTTAGAGGACTCCATCAGAACTGCATCATTGATTAGAGAACAAGTCCGAGAACAATTGGGATTAGAAGAATAAACCCAAAATTTCCTCCTAAATATTGAATTCGAGTCGCGCAATACAAATCAACTATTATAAATGATTTTAATACAGTTAAACTGAGAAAATGGTTACACGTACGAAGAAAGTAAAATCAAGTGGAAGGTATGGTGTACGTTATGGGGCTAGGCTTAGAAAGAGAATCAGAGAGATCGATTCGACTGCTAAGGCGCTGCACAGATGTCCACGTTGCAGAATTGTTGCAGTAAAGAAGATATCAGTTGGTATTTGGAGATGTAGAAAATGCGAATATCAATTTACTGGTGGAGCTTGGACTCCTGTAACTAACTCAGGCAAGAGAACAGCAGGCTTAACTAAACAAATTCAAGAAAGAAGATTCGAGGATTAAATAAATGGCCCCGAAAAGGCCTGGTGTTCTAATCACCACCACACATAAAGTCTCAGAGAACTCAAGATCCTTTGGTCACGTTCTTCAAAGAGTGATTCCAGATTCAAAATACGTTAATCGGGGATCTAAAAACCTCGATGAATTACTCCAAATTTGCCAAACAAATAATCTTAATGGACTGGTATTATTGCATTCAAGAGGAAATAGAATTTCCAGAATGACCTTCTATGAACTCAATCGAAATCAACTCATACTTGATCAGATATCAGTTAAATTCTATCAATATATTGATCCCAAAATTTTCGGTTGGAAGCGCCTCCCTGGACCAGGACCCTTATCAATTTCACGTGAAAGTAGGCTTCTATTCCGTGAATTGGTTGATTTTTTTGAAAAGTATTTACATCTGGAGTATTCAAAAAATACGCATATATGGCTTATGCTTGACAAGATGGCAGGGCGGACATATATTCAGTTTGTGGATGCACTGACGCTCAAGAAATTCGTTTTTGCCCAGATAAAACTTGTCATGGAGGAGGAGTGAGGCTTGGATCACAAAGTTACAACCGAAATTCATATCGAGGACAAACAGTTACTTCAGACGTTGTTCCAAGCAGTTAGGATGGAAAGTCAGGCGAGCGAAATTAAAAGAGGTCACATCGTGGTTGAAATTGAAGAAAACAAACTTATTGTAACGACTTATGGCAAGGATTTAGTAGCGACTCGCGGATTAACTAATTCAATTATGAGGCTTCTTAAAACTAGCATAGATGTGCTAAAAGTTATTGACGAAAGCGAATCTGATTAGATTATAATCAGCCATACATTCAAAACGTTGTTATAAGCAAGAAAGAAAACTAAAATGATCGTATTTGTCCCGAGCGCTAAATCCTGATCAGCAAAAGGAAATCCAGGTATTTCAGCAGATGTCCCAACAACTCTCAATCCTCCAGCAAAATTATGTTCAGATGGAAACAAGAAAAAGAGAGATTGGACGAACTCTTGACGCCCTTAAGGATCTCAAGGCAGATCACGAAGTGTATAATGCTGTTGGTCAAATTCTCTTCAAAACCAATGCTGGAAAGACAACTCAAAACCTCAAGGAACAACTAGAGATTTTAGAAATTCAAGTTACTAAATCTAAAAAACAAGCGGAAGAATTCGAGAAGCGAGTAAAAGATAAAGAAAGTCAAATCAGACAATCAATTCAACCTTGATGGTATAAAGTGTATCAGAAACTCAAAACTGCTATCAAAACCATCGGCAAACCAATTATTCATATTTTTCTGCACCATAATGCTGATCCAGATGCATTGTGTTCAGCCTACGCTTTAAAGCAGCTTTGCCTCTCCATTAACCAGAGTATCGAAATTAAATTGTTTACTGATGGACTTAATGTGTCATCGAAACGAGTTGTTGAGGAATTTAATATACAGCTTGAGAAGAATGTCACCCAAGAAGTACCTGGGTTGATAATGACAGTCGATACCTCGAACTTATCACAGTTGGGTAAATTTCAACAAAGTGTTGTAAGCTCGAACACACCTTTAATTTATTTTGATCACCACGATACGTCCGAGATCGAGAAGGAAAAGCAAAACATTCTAGTGGGGTATTATGATGCTGATTCACCTTCGACTTGTCTAATGATGATTAACGTATTCAAAAACCTCAAAATCGATCTTCCTGCAAAAATTGCTACAGCTCTGATTTGCGGTCACATTTATGATTCAAGACGTTTCATGCATAATACAACCGCCACAGAGTTGAGAAGCATTGCGGAGTTAATAGAATTAGGTGGAGATTATCAAGCTGCAAATGAGCTACTACAAAACGCAATGCCATTAGGGGAGCGAATCGCCAGACTAAAATCAGCGAGAAGGTTGAACTACAAAGTCATAACAGGTAATCTCGTGGTTGTCTCACAAGTAGGTGCTTTTGAATCATCTGCAGCAAGGAGCATGATTGGCATGGGCGCCGATGTCGTAATGGTAATTGCAAAAAAGGAAAGGGAGATTAGAGGTTCCGCAAGAACCAAAATCTCTGAGACTGTGAGTATGGGTGACATCATGACCAAAATTGCAAAAGAATGGAGGAGCGACATTCACAAAGCTACAGGTGGTGGCCACAAAGGGGCTGCAGGATTAAATATATCGCCTTCATTATCTACTAATCAAATCAAGAAAGTCCAAAATCGGTTCCTTGAGCTAGTTGAACAAGAAATTATGAAACAGTCACCAAGTTCAATTTAATTAACTGAGACAATGAAATTCAATTAAGAAACCAGTTTTCCTGTGCTTCATCACTCTCAAATGCTACTTTAGTTGAAAAAATATGGTCAGGTTTTACAATTGTTAGACCTGCTCGATCAGCCAGAATTTCGATCAACAAGATCCAATCAGGGTGAGTGAGGTTTACCTTAGCATCAATTAGTGGAGCTGTCGCAGTAATAACCTCCTGAGAGGTTAGCTTGGAATGTCGTTTAGTTACAGCTATACGAAAAGACTGTGAAAGATCCAAATCCAAGGATTTTACGGCCTCTTGCAAAGCTTCTATTTTGGCATTAATCACTAATTCAATTGGCTTAATTTTCAAACAATGGAAAAAGAATTGTTCATCGGATTCCAATTCTCGAAGCTGTTCCATGATTTCAAGCAGGTCATACGTCTTAGAGATGCGTATGGACACCAAACCCGAAATATTGAGAAGATGCGGTTTGGTTGAGGATTGATCAATTCCTAGTTTGTCCACAAGTGCGAAACTAATCTCACTGACCGCTGCTGCCTCGAAGTTTCTCTTGGTGGATACTAATAATCCCCGATGAAATCTCACAATCCAAAAAATCAGAATTTGTATAAGGAATAATCGTTAAGAAACAAGCTCAAACTTATTTATTTTCCCCGTTCAATTCACCACGCAGGCAAAATAAATATTTAAAATTATGATTTTGTGCCTCATTTATGGACGATCGTGCTCAAACATACAACGACCTAATGTATGCCTTCGAAGAGATGGTAGGAAAATTTATTGTGGACAACGCGCTGAGCGTCGGGTTAAAACCCATCGAAGCTTATATCGTAGTCGAGAACGTACTCAAAACTATGAAAGAAGATATTAGATCAAAGAAACGATAGAACTATATCCTGACTCATCATTTGGGTTTCAATTCAATCATTACGGGGTCTTGGCTGCTTTTTATTGATGTCTCAGTTATATTTCGATTTGAATACTGCTCTTACTTATCTGTTGTCAGAGTTCACAGGATTAGATATATTTCACAGACCGTAGACAAAAGACGCGTTGGCATTTTCGTTAATTGCAAATGAGCTATTAATCTTTCTTTTCAGATTATGGGCCTATGACCATCACGTAGAGTACAGAAGTATAGTTCGTTCCTCAAATGGACAAAACTAAATAGGAACTAAATGAGGTAAATTACCTTGGATCGTCGCAAACCATCTATCATAGAATTTTCAATTCACTTCAAATCTTTTGCTTGTAATTCAGTTATCCTCTTGTATTTCATAGTCATCTGGGTTTATTTGATCCTTATCATCAGATCCAGGAGCTTCAGTTAGTTGTTTAAGATCTGTGAAA
>JACZSS010000192.1 GCA_022574115.1 Candidatus Heimdallarchaeota archaeon
ACATTGTTCACAATAAATCCCGAAATTAACAGGAAATGCTTGTCTATCTGTTGGTTTTTGCTGATGAATATTTTGTAAATCAGCGACAAATTTGGTCCAAAGGATCTCAATATCCTCATATGGCAACGAAACGAAGGCGGGATGTTTAACCGTTTCTTCAATCAAGGTGGGCTGAAACTTATCGGTTCTCCCAAAGATCCCGTTATCCATAATGGAAACCCGCACTACATTTTGCAAGGATTGGTCATAGATCCAGGCATTAAGGGTCTGCAGATAATACAGTATTTCTGAGAAGTGTTTATTGGATACATTTTCGACGGCGGTTGCCTTGATATCTACGACCGATAATAAACTTAATTCACTGTTTTGCTTAATATTTAGAGTTTCTACTCTCCCAGCTTCGGTTAACACTTTGGTCATCTCCCCTTCGAAGGTTTGGATAGACCGAAGGTATAGAATATCGGGAATACATGCGGATAATGGTAACTCGAAAAAGTTATCCTGAAATCCTTTCGGAACCTCATACTTGTGCTCGATGAGCAATACTGGGCTGATGGAAGTGATGGGAAGCGACTCGGTAATAACTTTCGAAGTCAAAGGGTAAAAGGCTCCCTCAGGAGGTCGGATCACTGGATTCTGAATGAGCTTGGGATTGTAGGTCGCCTGTAGATGACCAATTCTGCTAAGCTCTGTATAGATTATCGCCTGATATTTTTTGCCCTCTCGGAGTTGAAAAGCTTGAATAGGTCGATCAATCGATTTGTCATATTCAACAATCTCCTCATTTAATCTCCAATCCTGCCAGTTTTCCCCCCGTTCTGATAATTCTAAAAAAAGTTGACGATGACAATTGGAAGAAACATACTGATTGAATTCCCCCTTGCTGAACGATCTTTTTCGCCCAGGCGATCGTCCACCCGACATGAAGTACCTAAGGTTTGTCAATGGCTTTTCAATTTAAATCCATGTGTCACTAAATAATTTTAGTCACGATCCGGAAACCCATTACGAGTCAATTGTTCCGATATTATTCAACCGAGATCGAAAATTTATTTTGGAATAGTTCTTAGCTTTTAAATAAGCTCTGTGGCTCATAATCGGATCTAGAAAATTATTGAAGTTTAAAATGAATCCGAAGGGAGAACAAGTCTTTGAATTGTTCGAATCGATCAGATGAATGGTCAAAATCCATCTACATTACCTGTTCGATACATGCTACACAAGATCGGATGAGTAAAAAATTATTTTCGAATGAGAGTTTAATGCAAAATATCGAAATATACTTTAACCAACAGATGATAAATCGCCTATATGACAAATGAGGATCATTGGTCTCCTCAGGGATTGTCTTGGTATTCCACAGCGCTCCATGTTCACACTCCTGCATCACACCGTTTCAATCAAGACTTTAGTGGAGACCTGAACATAAGCCCAGAGGCCTTCCTCACAGCTGTCGTTGAGGCAGGATTAGATGTGATTGGAGTAACCGATCACAACAATTGTGATTGGATTGACCCACTAAAAGAAGCTAAATCGAATACATCGGATATAAGAATCAAACAGCTGACAATTTTACCTGGTGTTGAAATAAAAACAAACGACGGAGTTCATGTACTTGCGATTTTTGATGAGGACAAGCCAACTACCGAACTCGTTGAATTCATTCGTTCAATTGGGTTGAAGTCATACGAGAGTTTCCAAAATGATCAGGAAAGAAAAAACAGCTGTACCGATCCAATCTGGGATTTGAAAGACGGTTCCTTGTTGGATAAAATTATTGAGGAAGGGGGTCTCCCAATCTTACCGCACATTAATCGACCAAACGGATTTTATCATACTTACTCAGAGAGCCCTAATCCGCGCGATAAATTAATACGGGCAGAAAATGTTCGTATTTTTGAATGCAACCAAAGTGAAGTTCCGGAGCATATTAACCAAGTGAGGAAAGAGTATATTTCCAACAACAAGCTTGTGCCGTTTGTTTTTATCAACCATTCAGACATCCATTCTGAATCCCAATTTCCTGAAATGACCAGATGGACTTGGATCAAACTGGGAAAACCTTCGCTTAATTCAATAAAACAAGTGATCACCGCTGGGACATCTAGATTAAACCTTCAGCCACCCGAACCCATTCTTCACAGTTTTATAAAATATCTCTCAATACCAAAAGGAAAATTTGCTCGCGAAGGTCCATTTAGAATCCATTTTTCTCCCCATCTAAACACCATCGTCGGCTCAAAGGGAACCGGGAAATCGATCATCATTTCCACACTCAAGGCAATCTTTGGAAAGGTTAGTCAGGATGACCAGACCACAATATCGAAATTGAGAAACACCATTGATGATGGTTTCACAATCGACATGTGCATTTCTGTCTCCGGCGAGGATTATCTTGTTTCAAGGGGAATTTCTTTTGGAACTGAGAAATCAGGCAGAAATTTAATTTTGAAAATAGAACTCGGAGATCCTGTGATAGAAAAAATAATAGGTGAGGGCGAACATGCAATAGTTGATACACCCCTTGCCTCGCTATTTGATTCAGAGGCGTACGCTCAAGGGGAAATTAGTGAAATCGTCGATAAGCTAGAACTTAAATTAGATTTTGTTGATTCATTCAACAGTACAAAAATAAATTCAATTAAACTCAAAATTGAAAATATTAAAGCGAACTTAGATAACAATCGCAGATTACTACTTGGAAACTATGATCAAATGATCGAGCTTGAAGAGAGAATTAAGGAGAAGGGCGATCTGTCAGCATGGATAGCAGAAAAAAATTCAGTTCTGAGACATGGAATCATAAAAAATCACGAAAAATGGGATGAGTATGAAACAAAAATCACTGAACACATCACGAAAATAGACAGTGGGTTGCAGAATAAAATTACTGTGTTAGGAAATGAAATTCCAAAAATGGAGTATCTAATTACAGAATCTGATCCAATTGCGATTGGCGAAAATGGTCAGGATGATCCATCGGTCATGGGTGCAGATAATCTAATTCCGGTTATTGAAATTATTGACGAGCTAAATGCGCTTTCAGACCAAGTAAATATGCAGTCAGAGTCAGAATTTTCAAACTATAGAGATGAATTAACTGAAATTGTCGGTAATGTGAAATCCATAAAAGAAAGGTTTGACATTCTACATCGCCAACACGACTTAGAATATAACAATCACCTATGACAAAATCAGATTGCACACTTAAATGATCTCTATACTCAAAGACAGGCGAAAATAAGTAAACTGAAGTTAATAATAGATGAAGCTGAACCACAAATAAGAGTCTTGGTCACTCAAACTAACGAATTTTGGCTTATCAGAAAACAGTTATTGGAAGATTTAGAAAAGGAAAACAAAGAATTAACTGAAGAACGTAGAGATTGCTGTAGGGAAATTGGAGACAAGTTAAGATCTGTCAATTCAAACGAACAAAGAATTATAATCAAAATTGATAGTGAAAATGAAGATAATTACCAATATCAGCAGAGACTGCGGAACTATGCTGATTCAAAGCTGGAGAAGAGAATCAGGGATGATCAGCTCTCCAAGATATTTCAACAGATTTCGAATTCTGATCTAACAAGAGAAATCACAAAGCATTTAGAAGGGGAATCGAATAATGCGACCGAATTACTAGAATCTGCTGGGTGTACTCGTCGTACAATATTGAAGCTCATCGAACGCGATTCAAATATGATGACCGTTGAAAATCCTAATTTAACTCGGAACGTGTTTAGTGAGCACCTTCTGCTTATTGAGGAAGCAATAGATGAAGACATTGTAGCCATCTTGGTCAATATTCTCGGAAATGAACAGAATGCGGAAGAACTCTCTGATGGCCAAAAATGTTCAGTAATGATGACACTTGCAATGCTCTCTAAAGAAAACGTGCCACTGATTGTTGATCAACCTGAAGATGACTTAGACCATGAGTTTATTTCCAAAAATATTATTCCCAAAATTGTTGAATCCAAAAAAACGAGACAGTATATTCTTTCAACGCATAATCCCAATATTTCGGCTTTAGGGGATTCTGAGACAATCTTTAAGCTAGAATACAAAGGTGAGGACGACTCTTGCTTCATTGAATCCTCAGGTGGTTTTGAAGATTTACTTGAGGATTTGCTCAGAATGGAAGGTGGAGAGAGTGCATTTCGTTTAAGGATGGAAAGATACGGATTTAACCGCTTTTCAAAAGGGATTCGTAAAATATAGAATTAATATTCGACGGTATTTAGCTGAAATTTCAATTGAATTCCCTGTTTTGCACTTTTATCAAGAAGGTAAGCTAATTCTAGACTTAAGGGTTCTTTACTTGTGGACGGATTATATCCAATTAAACCAACTAATTTTCTGTAACCCTTGATATTAGGAACCTCAATTTCAATCTCATTTACAAATTTAAAATTGTACAATAAATATCTTAGTGCTAAAACTAACCCTTGGAATATTCCAACTTTCTTGTCTTCTGAAGCGACTACTGAATTAAACAGAAACTTATCAAATCCGATTTCGCAACTTATCTTTTGATTGAGTTTCTGAGTTTCTGGATTCAGAAAATAATTAGAGTATAATCTAACTCTAAAGCTTCTAGTACGCGTTACATCATTGATTTTTGGTACTTGATCAATGATGCTAATCTGTTTCATAATATCAAACATTCTCACTTCAAGTATAAAAACCAGATCAGGGAGAGACTTCATTGGAATTGAAACAACTGATCGTAATAGTAAATTTCCGCAATCTACCAAAAACTAAATTGCGAACTCGATCCCTCCGTTGAGTAGATTTTATCGGTCGATCGATTGCTATAAACTCCTCTTCAGCAAGTCCCTCAGCCTTTATAATTGACTGATTTATGTGTGTATGCTTCTTATGTGATTAAATTGCCATATTTTTAGGCTCTGCAGATAAAGAACGAATATTTTTAAATAATAAATTTGCAAATAATTATTGTATTCTCTTAGACTTATATCTGATTATATGCCATGTATTGCGGATAGGACCAACTATACGCAATATTGAATAATTATACTTCAGTTCAATTTTTGTGGCTGTTTTTCTCTTGACCCATCGACATAAATCGAAATGACAGGTAAGTCAAGTTCATCAGCTAACAAAATAGTTTCTTTAATGACTTGAATGGGGACGTCCTTAGAGAAATTTACAGTTTTCGAAATTGCTTGATCGGTAAATTTTTGAAATCTCGAAGCCATTTCTAGATGATCTTGACCAGTTAAATCTAAAGCTGTAACCAAGAACTCCTTTATTGATTCTGTATCTTCTGCAGATTTCAAGCTCATTAGTGTTTTCTCTAGAGCTAAATTTTGGTTAATCTCGAATCCGGGATTAATGGAAAAGTATGGTTCAATTTGGGGAGAAGTCCCTAGAATGAGGGAACTTCTTCCTGTGGGGGGTAATGAGGTTGTCACACTATTTCTAATACCATGTTTTTGCACAAGTTTATTGATATCCTTCCAATCATCTGCAGAAACTAGATCTGTTGGTTTTGATCCATACATAACTTCCAAAAAGTTATAGTGATATTGATTTTCGTAGCTTTTGAATGACTTGAACGGTCCGCGTTCTTTAGCCAACTCTATGGAAGCCAGTTTTGAATGATAAGCGATAAAACTCATTATTTCTTCAGCCAGCGTTAGTGACGCATCAGATCCATATTTTATCCTCATTAAGAGCAATAAATCAGCCCATCCACACACTCCCAAACCTATTTTTCGCTTATTGAAGGCGACCTCAGACATAAGCGGGTCCTCGAAAGTTCTAATATTAAACTCGATTCCGTTATCTAAGATTCTTATTGCTAACGAGATGACCTCTTTGAGTTCAGAAAAATCAATTTGATTATCGTCAAAGAACGCAGCTAAATTTAAGTAGCCAAATTGACATGTTTCTCCCTTAATCATGCCAACTTCGCCACATGGGGATACAGTTTCATATTGACCTAGAAATTTCAATGGATTTCTCTTGTTTAACTTCTCAAGCCAAATTATGCCGGGATCTCCGGTCATTTTTATCATCGATGCGATTTCATCCAAAAGTATGTTCGGATCTATGATTTCTTTATTTGTCAGCATAAATTTGGA
>JACZSS010000193.1 GCA_022574115.1 Candidatus Heimdallarchaeota archaeon
AAGATCGGCAATAGTATGCATGCCAAGATCCAACAAATCTTGAGCAATTGATGGACCAATACCAGGAATTTGTTGTAGTTCCTTGAGAGATTCTTTTTTCGATTTCATGTGTTTAGTCTACCAACAAAAAAGATATATGAGCCGCTGATGCCATATCTTTCCTTAATTCGATTGAAAATTATAGTCTACGATCCTGGATTGGAAATTTGAGGATCAAACTTCAGCTCACGAAGAAAGAAATTACAACAAAAAACCATCCATTTTTGGATTCTGTCATCTCTTTGTCAGATTTATGGGATTATTATTCAAAATCGATTCAGTCTGATCTTGGATTTGGTGGTAAATATGAGATTTGGTATAAGGTGGAAAAAGCAATTGAGATTATTAATGGCTTACGAGAAACTGAACGGCTAAAAGATATGATAAAGATTATGGGTATTCTTGAAATTTGTGCACCCTTACTTGAAATCTCCTTAACAACAGATGTAATTCATTTCGCGATCACCTCGAATCAAGACGACATCGAATCAACAGGTTTGTTGTTGCAACGTCTTAAAGAGGCTGGATTAATAAAATTCTTACGAGTTAGGCAAGTTTGGGAAATTTATTTAGGGACTGGGATCGACTGGGAAACCGAGATTCAGAGGATTCTAGCTAGAAAAAAATTCCCAGAAGTTAGATCTATAAATATTTTGAATCGACACTTGAGACTTGATCCCTTTATTCCTCGCAGGTTAAATCATAAGCAAAAGATGACCCGATATTTCTATCCTATTATTAAACAGCCTAGCAAAGACAAACTTGAGATATTCGATTGGAGTTTAGAATTTGATAAACACCAAAATCCCGATGGTCTCATTGTTTATTTTCCTAATGCGTCCAATTCTCAAATTCAAGAGTTGTCTACACTTACCCTTTCCAATTCTATTTTTGCGTCGAGAATAATTTTTATTATCCCAAAAAGAGAAATCACATTGAAACTGGTTCTGGAGGGAATTTTTGCCCTTGAAAATCTGAAAAAAGACACTGAATTTATGATTCAAGATCCTAAAATCGCATACGAGCTAGAATTCGAACTACAGGAGCAAATTGGCCTCCTAAATTTCCTCGCTCGAGATTTTGTAAATAATTTAAACAATGTTATAATTGTGTTTGGGGGCGTTTGCACTCAAATTAGCTCAGTTAAAGAGCTTGACATCCTCTCGTCGTCAACCTTAGAAAAATTATATTCAGGGGCTCCAATCATCAACAATGAGCTCTTTAATAAAAATAAGGTCTCACCAGTTATTAAAAGGGAATTGGAAATATTATTGTCGAAATTATTGAACCCAACATCTACATTTGATGAGATGATGCAAAAAAATCCTGCACATGTTGTATTCTATCGGACACTTACTTACAAATCGAATCTGGATTTTTACTTTGACGAGGAGTCCGGTAAAACCCTCATGAAGCTACCTGCCTCAAATGATCATGATAAGAATAACTATCTCCCCGCTTTAAACAGAATTACTGAATACCTTGATTCAGAAGACTCCACTGACTTAATCAATTTAATTGATATCTTACGTGCCCCTCCTTACGGTCTGAGACTACCGATAGTTGCACTTTTTATCAGCATGGCTGTCTTGCAGTATGAGTCCAAAGAGTTTCTTTTATCCAAGTCAAAAGATTTTGCTAATTTTGATCTGTTAAGTACGAGTTCGTTGTTTAAAGCAATAATTGAAGGTGAATCACTTGTTTTACATCATAGAGAAGATACTCCAGAAAAGAGAACTAGAAACTATAAAATTATTGAATTGATTCATACGAATTCAAAATTGATTATAGATCATTCTTTGAATATTGATTTCTCAGGAAGTCAGTTGTCCAATCTCAATTTTATAAGATTTGTACAGTTGTGGTTTCTCCTCATACCTCCATTTGCTAGGAGGACCGATAAATTCGTTAGTACTGAAACTGTCAAAATACGACCTATGTTTGAGGAAATTGCAATTAGAAACCAATCTTCTCATAGTCAATTTTTGGAAGCTGGGCAACAAAATTTTGATAAAGTCCTGAAAATATTAAAACTGACAGTTTTGGACCTAGAAGATGCTAAAGAGAACTTAGATGTCTTTATTATTAATAAATATTTGCACGTAAAGGGTATCCAAAAAAAGGTAAAATTAAAGAATAGCTGGAGGTTAGTTGTGGGCCTGCTTTACCATAGTTTGACTGGACAGAGAATAGACTCTGGGTCAAATGAATTCAAAATTCTTAAGGATCCTCGACTACATACATTTGCGATCTCTCTATTATCAGAAGTTCAGTCTATTTCAGACTTGGCCAAGCTAATTTCCAAACAGTTCGTGTCCACAGATCCAAGAGATTGGACTGATGGTACCGTACAGGAATTCACCCGAATCTTAAATCTCCAAATTTCAATTATGGGAGAAAAGGTAATTGGTGGCGAAGATGAAACCATTGAAATATCTTTCAATCATGAAAATGTATCTAATAAAATCACCTTCTATCCTGAAGAGCTGTCGCCTGTGGGAGATATTATTTTGAAAACATTAGTTACTAATTTTAATATGTCAGGCAGGAGTTTGAGTGAAAACGAGAAACTCAATATCTTGAATAAATTAATCAAGTCCTTGGTTATTTCAGGAGATGACTAACGATATTTCAACAAATTTATTTGGATAATTCTGCAACTTCATTTCCTAAGCCTGAAGGAGTACTTGAAGAAGCAACAGAATTTTACAAAAATTTTGGTGTGAATGTTGGACGTGGCACAGGAACTTTAGAACAAACAGCGTTTGAATTATTTTCGGAAACAAGATCACTTTGTGCTGACCAATTTAACAGAAGTTATCCCGAGACAATAATTTTCTCTCCTTCTGCTACCTATGCTCTGAATCAGGTTATTTTGGGATCCTCGAGGAAAAATTTTAATTATTATTTCACGCCATTTGAACATAATTCTGTTCTGCGACCTCTTAATCATCTGTCACGAACAAATGCCGCTAAATTACATGAAATACCAATTTCATCCGGGTTTGACCTAAATTTTGATAAACTTGAAATGATGTTTAGTGAGAATGAACCTGATGTCTTAACTATAACCCAAACTAGTAATGTTACTGGTTACATGCCACCGATTAAAGAAATTTCAACATTAGCAAAAGAATACAATCCTGAAGCTATTATCATTGTTGATGGTGCACAAAGTGCAGGTTCTGTCTCTTTGGATATGGAAGGTAATGGGATCGATTTTTATGTCTTTTCGGGCCATAAATCATTGTTTTCTGGTTTTGGAATTGCTGGGTGGATTTTGCGAACAGAGGACCTGAGTGATAAAATAAATATAGTTTTTGCTGGTGGAACCGGAACCGAGAGTGAAAAATTGGAAATGCCTTCGACACTTCCCTCACGTTATGAAATTGGTAGTCATAATATTTGGGCATTAGCCAGCTTAAACTACTCACTTAAGTGGATAAATAATCAGAATAAGGCGGATTTGGTAAACTTGCCATTGACATATGCAAATAAACTATTTACCGAATTACAGGAAAATGATCGCATCCAATTTTATAAACCAGAAAAAACTAGCTGGTATCCAATTTTGTCACTGACGATCAGGGGAAAATCCCCGCAAGAGATCGCCAATCAGTTGTCTCAACTCGGAATTTCTACCAGGAGTGGATTACACTGCGCCCCCCTAACTCATAAATTATTAGGTACATTTGATTTTGGAGGTACAATTAGGTTAAGTCCTGGCTTCTTTAATCAGGACTCTGAAATCCCTGCCGTGGTCAAAGAAATAGAAAATCTTACCAGAAAATAGCGACCGATCGATCTACAACAGCTGAGGAGTAAGGGTTTCAACCCCGTCATTCGCATTTACTCAAAACCAATCAAGTGAAATTGTAAGCAAGAGATCATTAGTGGAGTCGACTCCATCGTGCTCCCATGGGTCATAAACAATGCTGCATTATCAGAAATAGACGGATGATAAGGATAAGCTCCACAACATCAACAATTTGGACATTGCAAATTTGGAATTGGCCAAATTAAGCATCTGAAGCATTAAATCAATTTTTCGATTGGTTATTCTAACCAGATTTCTTCCCAATTTAGGTATCCGCTCAGTAGTTCATCAAATTCTCGAAATTCCTTAGGTAGCATAGTTACAACAAATGTCTCCTCTTTACCGCCGGCTAAGGGTCCTCTCCTTGCTCTTCCAACCATCTGGTTGTACAATCTGATTGATTTTGTTCTCCTAGCGATTATGAGACCATCGGTCTGTGGAGCATCAAATCCAGTAGCCAGCACTTCAAAATTGGTTAAGATTTTAAGTGAAGGATCATCATCATGGTAGGAATCAAGAATTCGTTTTCTCTTCGACACGTCTGTAATATTAGAGACCGCATACGACCAAATACTTTGCAGTCTTAGTATTAATGCCAAGAGATAGGCCTCGGAGACTGAAGTCGTAAATACAATTATTCGTTTTGCTTCAGCACTAAAATGATTGATCCAGTGGATCAGACGACCGATCCTGATGAGTTTAGATTGACTGACTTCAGAATCTGGAAGTGGAGCCGTACCTACAATGTTCAGCATTTCTCTATCCAAGTCATCGTCGCTGTAGTCTTCAAGATTATCTCTGTAAAAAGTGACGTTTGACAAATAACCTTTTTCGAGTAGAAAGGAAACTGGATTTTGATAATCTTTGATGCTTAAGATCACTTTATTATTTGAAAAAAATTCGACAAGTTTTTCATTATTAACGCTGCTAAAAGTCGATCTGCCAGGCGTGGCACTTAATCCTAAAAGTGGAATTGTTGGAAAACTATAACTCATGATAAAATCTAACACTTCATAGTAGCTCTTTGCTACAGAGATATGAGCTTCGTCCACTACAATCAGAGAGCATTTAGATCGGATCAAGCCAATCATTTCGCGATCTGATCTCATGGACATATACAACTTTTGAAATGTTGAGACAAAAAACCCTCTTTTTACCTCGATTGTTCTAGTTGACGTGTAGAAGCGATACGAATAACTAGGATAGGTGCCAATCCGCCGCCAAGCTGTTTCGAATTCCGTGGTTGCTTGTCGGCATAATACTTTACTATTAGTGATCCATATCACAATCGAATCTGGTTGTAAATTAAGAAAATCTATAGCGATTTTCATTGCAGTCCTAGTTTTACCTGAACCAGTAGGCATGTGTAACAACGTTCGTTGTCGGTATCCATCGCTCAGAAATTTTATTGAGAGCTCTGCTGCACGCTGCTGATGATCAAACAATCCATAGTTCAACAACTCATCTTGGATTGGCTGAATTTTGATAAAATCATGAATTTTAGCATCTTTAATGGGAACGTGAATTTCACCAAAAAACGACAATAATTTGTCAATCGATGATTTTGAATGGTCTAGTTCGTCGACAAACGTTGCTGAGGCTGTGGATAATGAAAGACCAAAGAGTGAATAAAGAAACTGTCTCTCCTTTTCATTGAGTACTGATATTATGATTTCTAATTTAACTGGATCTGAGATTATATTTACTGCTTCTTCTGTTTCATAAAACTTTAGAATTAAGTCTTCGTCGTTTAGCAGATCAACTACAAAATAATTTAGATACTCAAAATAATCGCTCCCGAAGAATTTCTTCATCTGGTCCGAAGGAATTCTCAGAAGTATCAATTTTAGATCCATACTGTGTTATCCTGGAGAACATTGGTCGATTATATTTATGTTCCGAGCGAGAAATAAAAAGACCGTTGATCACTACGACCAATCAACCTCGTTCAAAACTCAAAATCTTCTTCATCAATAAAATCTTTAATTTCCAATTTCATGAAATATGAAATCCAACTTAATAGTCTCTCGATACTCTTATACTCGACATTGTCAAATTTTCCTCTGATGTGTCGAAAGAACTTTGGACGAATACCCTCTTTTTGTAACCATATCAAAATGGCATTGACAACTTCATTTTCTAACAATTTTAACGAGATTTCATTATTGAAATCTTTCTCTAAACCTTTTCCATCAAGTTCTTTTAACTTTAATATTTCC
>JACZSS010000194.1 GCA_022574115.1 Candidatus Heimdallarchaeota archaeon
CAGTCCAAATGTGGCAAAATATCGATGAGCAATTAAACTAAAAACTTTCTTTGCATCTGCAGTTGTCTGTTTAGGTAAGTTCCCAGTCGGATAAATACACGGATGTGCTGGATCACTCTTTTTACCCTGAATTGGTCTAAATTTGTTCGATTTTAGTATCAGGGAGGAGATTTTAGACAGTCCTTGGTACTTGCCTAAATCAGAGATAACTTTCTTATGATTCAAGTCTGTCGGAAATTTTTCGCTACTTGTTCTTGGGTAAGAGATTACCGCGGCAAGATAAAGAGTTTCTGCCGCTTTCAACGTACGTGATGGAGGTATTTTGTAATAGCGATATGCGTCTTTTTGCAATGAAGACAGATTAAAGGGTACTGGTGGTCGTTTGCTAATCTTCTTCTTGACAATACCTGTAACTTTTGCTTTTCCATCTTGTATTGTGGAAACTACTTTGCTCGCCTTGGTTTTTGTGTCGATTGGACCATCAGTATAGTTCAACTCCGTTGTTTGGCCATTTTGAATTTGAACGTCTAGTTCAAATCTCGGAATTGGTACATGTGTACGGATCTCGAGTTGTCGTTTTGCAACGAATGCAAGAGTTGGTCCTTGGACTCGTCCGGTGGAAAGTGTTGAAAACCGACCGCTACTATTTTTGAGAGAGGTCATCAACGCTCTAGACAGATTGATACCCCAAAGCCAGTCCAAATAGTGGCGCATCAAACCACGTTGATACATGCCAAAATTAATACCATTATCTCCATTGCTTTCTTTCAAGGCGTTATCAATAGATTGAGTTAATTCTTTCTTTGCGAACGATGAATATTTCATTCGTTTGGCTCGGTGCAAAACATCCTCGCCAACAAGTTGTGATAGAATAATGCCTCCGATTACCTCACCTTCTTCATCGTAATCCGTCATGATGATATATTTTTTGACTAAGGTGGCAATATGTCTGATAGACTCTATCGTCGACTCAATTCTTTTATGAAATGACGTAATTTGGTTGGCATTGCGAACTGCGGTGTACGTAGGAACCCATTTGAAATCATAAACCGGATACTGCCATCCACCTCCATCTTGGACTAGCGTGAACAGATGTCCAAAGGCTGGAATAATTATGATGTTTTCTTGACCATATTCCAGATAATAGGCCTCAGTAGGTGGCAACTTAGATGACGTACCATGTAATTTTTTGGTCACCGAAATCGTTACTTTTTTGCTCTTAGGATTTAGTGTGGCTGCGATTCTACGAGCAGCTGTAGGTTTTTCTGCTATTCCTAATTGGAACTGTTTATTCTCTAAGAATTTGGGTAGTTTAACAGTATATGAAACCATGCTCTTCGTAGGTGACACTGAACGCCTATTAGAACTCGTGAATTAAAAATATATTTACTGGGACGAACAAATTTTTGTCCTGATTGAGTTATTCAAATAAGATCGATCCCCAATTATCTTAAATTACAAAAAACTCCGAAACTTGCTTTGTACTCAGCAAAAATTAAAGGATCTCGGTATATCTGCGTATTGGAGACTGACAACAATCAGTGGTATATTAAATTGAAATTAGATGATGTAGTTGAAGCAGAGGTTCCTATCACCCATATGACTGAAATCTCTCTAAAAGACAAGATGGGTGAAGTATTTAAAATGGTGAATTTTCAAATCCATTCGTTTCAGCTAGATCTGGTTCATCAGGAGATCATTGATCAAATCCCACATTTATTAGGGGCAAGTGAAACTGAGAAAAAAAAACTCATAACAGGAGAGGAAGGGGGCGATATATCAGATCTGGTGGGTAGAGTTCGAGCTTTAGAGCGGACTGTCAAAGCTCTAGAAGATCGACTGGAAAGGGTAGAACTGTTAACTGGAAAGTAAATCAAAGATTGTCTTTGAAGTAATAGCACCTTCTCTCAAGATTTTAATGTCATCAATACAGCTCACAACTGTAGATGGTTCACCGTCAAACGTTTTTACCGACGTGATGAGTACGTCAAGCCAGCTCAATAGTTCCTCATCTAATTCAGCACTGGAACTGGCTACTGCTTGACCACTGATATTTGCGCTCGTGGTGATGATTGGTTCCCCTAGTTCTTCAATTAGCATACTTAATACTGGTAAATCAAAAATTCTGATCCCGATTGAGTCGCCGGTAAGTCCATATAGTTTCTCACTTGTTCGAGATGTTGGTAAAATTAATGTGATCGGTCCTGGTAGCAGAGATAATAATTTTTGAGCGTTTGGTGGGATCAGCGCGTATTTTTCGACCATCTGTAATGAGGAAAATGCAAATGAAACAGGTTGAGACGAATCGCGTTGTTTGGAGTGAAATAATTTTTCAACCACAAACTGTCGGGTCCCAATACATCCAATTCCCACAACTGTATCCGTAGGATAAGCAATAATGGCACCAAGTTTCAACTGCTCAATGATTGTTGAGCGAACTTGGCTAGATTGTAAATCCTCAATTGGAATTTTCAGCATGGACTTGTTATTGGAGAATTAAAGGAATTTGAGATTGTAGGTTCGCTCACGACTAGGTGGGAGATATTGTATATCCGTTTATCAAGAATCAAGTCGGATCCATTCTATTGAGTTCAAAAAAATGAGCTGGATAGGATTTGGACCCACGTTCAATTGATGCTTTAATCTTCAAAAATGGAAGATACCCAGACCAATTATGATGCCAAACTATATTTGAAAATATATTACCAAAATTTTGTAGAGTTGGCGAGGAAAAAAAGTGAGCCGAACGGGATTTGAACCCGTGCTCAATTGATGTTTTGCTTCCTACAATAGAAAAAACCCAAACCAATCATGATACCAAACTTCACTATCGGCTCGTTTTGGGGCTTCTACTCAAAGGATATAAAAAGATCGATCTGTATCAGATTGAAAGTGGACAGAAGGAGTTGAACTTCGGTCGACCATTAAGATGGTAAGGAGAAGTAATACAAACATACAATGAATAATACAAAATTATGACCCAATAAACCAGCACGGAATTTTTAACTAGTAATCCAACACTTATGCAAAAAAACAAGACTAGATCTACTGATTATTTTCCACCAAACGGATAATAACATTTTATAGGCCGCGAGCAACTTGTCACGATTAGTTGTATAATACTTATCCTGGCATTTCTTAATAAGAGCTTTGAAATTCCTCCATTGGGTCAAGACTTTAACTACAGTAAAATCGATTCGTCTAGAGCACTTGTATGCTGACTATGAACTGATCCCTGAGAATATTTCCGAAACCTTATATCTTCAGATTTATGGCCATTCCGGTAATTTAATTCTTAAAATAAAATTGAGTAGCAAATTACATACTTATCTGAATTATACAGTCGTCAGAGATTATGACCCGAGTTTAGATCTGCTTTCGATAGATTTTACAAACTATTTTATAATCCTCCATCACTTTGTAGAACGCAGTGGTGACCATCAATCGATTCTTTATGTTTACTCTATGACTTTACGAGATAACAATGTTACGTTATACTTTACCAGTCCTAGACTAAGTGACGTAACTGGAAATTACTACCTGGATTGCCGTTACATTAAAATATACAAAGTTCAAGTTAAGTATGTAGAATACGGATTTACGTTTCCTACATTTTTTGGAGAAGGAACAACAAACATCAGAAATCGATGAAGAATTTTATCAGTCCCATGAATAACACGGAATAAATTATAGTATAAATCCTCTCGATTACCACGGATTCGATAAAATTTGTGTTGCATTGTGATCTATCATCTTCATTAATCTTCTTCACCCAATGGATTGACCGACGACATACAGGGAATAACATAATGGCTTTAAGCCTCATTGTCCTCCTTGATGTAGAGGCTGAGCCCTATTTTATTACGTATTGAATCTGTCTATGATATTGCCCTCGCTAAATTAATGAGTGATAATTTGGATGTCACATTCGTATCACCAAACACCAAAATGAAAAATATCCTGTCCTTGGAGGACAATTTTAATCCTCACGATGTACATTTGTCGGACTTGGATCAAAGAGCGGGAATTTTGATGAAAGGAGCAGCTCCCGCAGTAAATGAAATTATTGATTTGATAAGGGAAAGGATTCCCTGTACGGTTACTTTTAAACATCCGATTCAACAGGATTCGGTCTATCTCACAACCGTCCTCAAATACATTTCTCGTAAGCGGTTTGCAGTCATTGATCTTGACGGTCGGTCACGCGGCATCGTGTTTAATATCAAGTGTCAAGTTGGAGATAATTTGTTGGTTCAGGTCAAAGAATTAACTAAGGAAATTGATAAGCTTCCAGTATGCTCGACAGCTGTTTCTTTGACCGGCAATTTTGTTATCCTAGAGGAAGGGGTTTCATTTGTACGAGTGTCTAGAAAAATTAAAGGGGAAGATCGAAAGCGATTACATCAGCTAGGGAAGAAACTAGTTCCAGAAAATTTTGGGATAATAATTCGAACCAGTGCTCTCGAAATTCAGGAGGATGAGCTCGCAGCTGAAATCAGCCAACTTACAAAATTATGGGAACGAGTAACGGAAGACGCAATTGAAACTTCAAATCCAAAAAGATTGATCTCTGGAGATTTTTTAGTAGAAATATTGTTTACACACGAATCTAAAAGTATTCTTGATACCCTTCGAAATGGCGTAATACCCACTTTACGTAACTATCACCAATTCAAAGCCTATTCAATGGCGAGCGGATTCACTCTTGATTTCATACAAAACTTTCTAGATCGACTAGAACCAGAAGAAATCAACCATCACATGTCCGCTATGATTATCGAGCGAGATTATCCAGTCAACAATCATCTAAAAGTTGAATTCAAATTTCTTGATGGAACCAGAGAAGAGTTAGTTGTGGGTGATTTGATAGCCAACCAAGAACTGTTTATTACACGTCGAGTATTTGATTATAAACCTAAACTAAGCTTCCCAAATTTTGAGGTCAGTCAGGGTGATATTTTCGAGGTATATCTGAGTCCTGGAAGCTGGACGATTTATTACAAATACATTAATGGGTCAACCGATGAATTAATTGGAGAGAGAGTCCAAATCGTTCTTCCTTTAGATTATGCTTTTAGAGGGAGAATTAGAGCAATTGACATGGGGATGAATTTATACAAGAATTCAGCTTCCAACTCTCCAGTGGTTCATCAAATCATTGACAGATCACGCTCTGATCTTGTCGAACGTGGGATAATATCTGCAGAATTGGATCAGGACCTTGGATCTGTTCTTCAACAAATTATTACCGCTCTTGATGCTGATGTAAGTCCAATTCATGTACTTAATCCCGCAACTTGATGTGGTGTCCCATTGATCCTTCCCACTGTTAAGACGGTTTCAAAATCCATTGACATCGGTGATGGCGCTTTCGAACTAGTTCTTGTTGGCCATAAATTCGACAACGGATTGATTGTTTATCTTTATGATGACACCCCAAGGTTAGGCTCTGTAAGTGCAGGTATGCCACTTGGCGAGATTAGTGAACGCTATACACTTTTTCAGGGGAAACAAGGTGAGATTTCGGATACCGTTTCACTAACGATGTCAAAAAAGACCGGAGCTCTGGTCTATTGTTTTGTAAATATTAGCAAACCGGAGCTCACAAAACCTGAGATTATACGCAGTTTGATAGATGAGTATTTTCAAAAGTCTTCAGTGGATTAACTGCTCTATTTGGTCATATCAGGATCCCATGGCTTTGTTATCTTGTGTTTCAGACCCAACGAATTTAACACTTTTCCCACGATAAAGTTGACCACATCGTCAATAGATTTTGGATTATAGTAGAATCCCGGGGATGCAGGGAGTAAAACAGCGCCAGCTTGTTTTACTTGGACCATGTTGTTTAGATGGATTAAGCTCAGAGGTGTTTCTCGCATGACTAAGACTAACTTTTTACCTTCCTTGAGCATACATTCAGCAGCTCGGTGGATCAAATTTTGTGAAAATCCATTGGCAATTGCTGCAAGGGTTTTGGTTGAACATGGAATAACCACCATCCCAACACTTGGATGTTATCCTGATGCAATCGATGAGCCAATGTCCTCGATCTTATGGAA
>JACZSS010000195.1 GCA_022574115.1 Candidatus Heimdallarchaeota archaeon
TTGAATTGAAATAAGGAGATTGAATTAAATCGATGTTTGAATCCGAAAGATTAATAATTTTATAAACCCAACTTTGATGAGTCTTTCGATTTAATCTTGTTTGCAACAATCGTCATTCGATAACCAGTAATTGCATTAACGCCCCTTCTAAACACCAAGTCTTTAGGTATTTCATATTTTTTAAATTTCTTTTTTTTACTCAATTCCTCATAAAACAGCAGGTGTGAGAGGGAACGGATTAGTTGTTGAGAAAGCAACTGCATGGGTCACAGCTATAAACAAAGGAACAATACCTTAAATTATCATTTTCAACAGTAATAATATATAGCGAGAGATAAGCGAAAGTAATGTTTGGTACTTACATGTTCAATATCATCTCAGAGAAATTAAATACACACAGCTATCTTTGGTAATTGTTAGAATGATTGATAAAGTCTACATTGATAATTTTAAAGGGTTGAAAAAATGTGATGTTAGATTTGGCAGTGTTATAACAGTCTTGATTGGAAAAAATAGCTCTGGAAAATCATCTTTGTCTCAATTTTAAGATCGAGTATTTAGTCCAAGCAAAATTCTTTCGAAGAAAAAGTGGATCATTTGAGGGTCAAAAACTTGGATGAAATGTAGGTTCGATCGATGATCGATGTGCACGATTGAGATTTTGTCTTTTTTTTTTAGATAGATTGTTCAATCCTGAATCCATCTCGGTACTAGGTTTATACAGGTTTCACCGACTTCAACAATTTCAGCATGTCAGAACCGTCAATAGTAACCGATTTTGACTGTCTTGAGTAATATCCTTGACCTTGCAATCTGTTAAGAGATTTTGAAACCTCACTTTGGTTATTCCATCCTAAGTCCTGATATATCCTGGTTTGTGTTGGAACTCCGTTTTCTAAGATATAGTTTAATAATTTTATATCCTCCAGCTTGGGGATATCAGCGTTCAGACGCAAAGAATTTGAATAATCCTAGCTATAAAGCTAGTCAAGATAACAGATCTAATCAATTAAATCCAAACCACTCAGAACATAAATCAGGGAAATCTAAGTAGCCAGCACAAGCCGAAATGATTTGGGCCACGAAAGTTGCTTGGTCATTCTTAATACACGGAGGAAATAAATGGTAACCCTAGGAACTGCTTTTGATACTTTCAACCGTAAACTATCAAAATTTGATAATAAGACGTACAACGCTAAAATCAGCAATGTAATAAAACTCTTGACTAAGACTATAAATCCAGCAGTTCCGATTACGCACATCGTCAGTGCAGGATCGAATTCAAGAGGGGTAGCAATTCCAGGAAAATCTGATGTTGATATTCTGGTCGTTATAGGGAACAGGTTGCCATCTGGTCTTCCAGATAAGGTCCTTGGGTCGATCGACAAAGCAATTCATACCCAAATAACAAAAGGAGGTATTTCAGCATATGTTGGAAATCATGCAATTTATTTTCCTCACGCCAGTTCAAGTGTTGATATACTCCTTGCTTATGGCAAAGGTCCTTACTATATTCCTGAAAGGGATAATAACCAGTGGATAAAGACCGATCCAGATACGTTGAAGGTCAACCTCAATACTTTTAACAAGAACGGAAGAATGAGAGTGAAACCAACAATTAGATTCTTCAAATCTTGGAAAACCACATCAGGCTGGGATCAGTCCTCATTTGATCTTGAGATGAAAATTTGTAATATTTTTGCAAATGACGATCGTCTGAAAAATCTAACATACTCTCAGATTCTCGAGATTGTGTCTGATCAGTTGAACCTAAAAAAACTTCACAGTAGCATGCAGATCGCTAATCGGTACTCGGCAGAAGGGCAGGATGACAAGGCTATCAGAGAAATGAAAACCGTGTTTGGTCCAAGGTTTGGATAAGTTGATAGCGAATTAATTAATCGTTGATCGATCGGCTAATGCTGTGGATCAAGACCCAGTATCAAATTCAGCTGAATCTACGTACTCTAACCCGGATTCTTCAAACTCGTCGAGCGATGAACTCAATACAAACAACAATACAGTCACCGAGCTTTCACCCGCAGTTATCATACCCGGGTTCAGTGCCTTTATGATATTGATTCCTCTCTTGATTGGTCGACTGTTAAAACGGAAGGCTTTGAAGACCAATTTAATCACTATATTCGACTGAGTCGTCATGAATTCAACAAACAATCAACTGTGAAATTCTATTGTTTTTTACATTTGACCTGAAGTCAAGGTGCATATGGGCATCTTAAAGTTTGGATCTCCTTTGATTTTTTGAAGTAATTCATAGGGATCCGTTGCCTGATAATTTGGCGGGAGTTCTTCAATCAATTCTAAAATGATTTCTGCCAACTGTGAATTCTTAGAAATAAATAATTTTAGGAGTTCATGAGCATTAGAAGATTTACCTCCATGTTTCTCGGCTGAAATTTGGGTTGAGGCCCGGTGGATAGGTTGATCCTTATGTTTAGCTGTGGTAGGTAGCATTGTATCTGAATTAAGCAGGATGTGATAGCGATGCAAAATCTCATTGTTTAGGTCCCAGCCCAACTTTTTCCCTATAGTCAACGCATTATCAAATGCAAGATGCGCTACTTCCCTTGTGGCTAAATTGTTCAGCGCTTCTGGATAGGGTTGCTTGACGAGTGCCAGTATAGGACTAATTGTATTGAGTAATAATTTCTGGCGAATAATAGTTTCAATATTTTCAGTAGTTTGAATTTCGTTGATAAGTTTAAGCAGGTCCACCGCCTCTTTTAAGGCTGAAATTGGGGGTTTTGGACAATCTGACACCTCGGGAATACCCAAATGAGTAATACCCGATTGATGATAGTAAACCTCAGAGGTTGATAAAGCAGTCGCAGACCACCAAACCACGCCAGAAATAATCCTGGGAACGGGTTTGTTCAATTCACGTTTGAGTATTTCGCAAATTTCGCTAGCTGGGTCCAACCCATTTTGTAATGAGATCAAGAGTTGATCAGCGGAAAAGTCAAAGCCAATGCCTAAATCACCCAAAATTGAGCGAATCTGCTGTTTTTGACTGGTAAGAATAATGATTTCCGCTGATTTGAAGGAAGATTCTGCAAGGGTATCCTTATTAAGAATTTCAATTTCAATCGATTTTGTGACAACTCCCAAAATTGATACAGGCTGTACGCCAAATGGAGGGTTTCGACGATAGAGTGCAACATTATAACCCTTCTCTTTTAACAGAAGTCCAACTACAGATCCAATACTTCCAGCACCAGCAATCAGAACAGAGACTTTTGAAATATCTAAATCTTTAAACAAGCAAGAACATCTAAATCTATTGAAAATTAAGTCTTTTTGAATAGATTTATTTTATTTGTAAAAACAACCCTTTATTTAGAGTCAAGTTTCCAATTATAATGATGCCCGAGGAAAAAATGCTTGAAGTAATTAATGTTCAGATCCTCACATTAGCCACCAAAGAAGGTCTACCTGATGATCGGGCGAAACCAATGATACGCTTTGAGCTCACTGATGGTAGAGATTTTTTCATGGTAAATATCCCATATGACATTGCCAGAAACATTGCTTTATTCCTTAGTGATCAGCCCACACCCGATTCTCGTTTACAGGTTCATGATCTAATTGGAGAATTGGCCTTGGTCGAACGGGTTGAAATTGATCTGTTTGTTCCAAATTCTGATGTCTATCAGGCGACTATCCAGGTTCTTCCTGAAGGATTTGAAAGGGCGATAAGATATTCTATGGTTCCTTCGCACGCAACGCTACTTGCTGTTGTCAATGACGCTCCGATTTTTGTAGCTGACGAACTGATCAAACAATCGATTGACAGATCCAAAGAGAACTTCTAAACCCACGATAATATTGATCTAGATCTTGCTGTCAATCACTTTTAAGCAAGACCATTCATGTTAAATTAGAGGAATCTCTTCATCTGTTAGTGGAAATGGCAGATAATTCCGAGTCAGACGCAACTCCTTATCCAGAAGAGTTTATTCTAGAGACGGATTTTACACCAAAGGGTGATCAGCCCCAGGCAATTCGCAATTTGATTGACGGATATAAAAATGGACTTCAATGGCAGACATTACTAGGCGTAACGGGCAGCGGGAAGAGTCTCGATTTCGATCAACAAATCATACTGCTCAACCAAGATGGTCTGGTTGAAAAAGTAAAAATCGGTGAATTTGTTGAGAAACAGCTAACAAACCCCCAAACGATAAATGATACTAATTATCAGAATGTTACTGGTGCTCAAATCATTTCCTTTGATCCGAAGGATTACGAGATCAACTTAATGAAAATTATCCAAGTATCAAAACACAAGGAAGACCAACTCTTTCAAATTGAATTAGATGATTATTCCAAAATTCGCGTTACAAAGGATCATAATTGCTATAAACTAATTAATGACGATCTTAAACTTGTACGTTCTAAGGACTTGACAGTTGGCGATTATCTACCGACATCTAATTTCCTCCCTGAGCCTCAAAATCCGGTTGTATTTATTGATCTGCTCGAAGATGAGAACATCACAAATCACCTCAACATTCGATCTTTAATTCTTGACAATCCAATTTATGTCGAAACCACTCGCAAAATCGTATCCCAAGAATATGTAGCCTATGGACACAAAGTAAACCAGATTCTCAAAGGTAGCCCGGATCGAGGTCTCAACCAAAGCTTAGTCCAACAAATTCTCGAAAGTTTACAAATATCTTCTTATGAAGCTCGCGATAAACTAAATCTCATTACCAGCGGGGATTCAATTTCCCCAATCATAGACATAAATGATGAATTTTTGACGTTTGCTGGATTGTATGTTACTGAAGGGCATATTACTCGAAGTTATATACTAATGTCAAACTCTGACAAAGGTCTTCAGTACATTTGTAAGAAGTTTTTCACTGATATTGGTCTGAACTATACGATACGAAACGAAAATGACATACAATTTAACTCCTCAATTATGGCTGAATTCTTCAAAAAATTTGGAACCAACTCTTATAACAAAAGAATTCCAAACTTAATTTATAACGTGTCAAATGATGATTTGAGAATCTTTATGCGAGCACTTTTTGATGGAGATGGCCGGGTAGAAGATGGAAAAGTGTGTTATTCGTCGATATCAGAAGAGTTAGTATTCGATATCAAGAACTTATTACTGAGATTTAACATCACAAGCAGGATTAGGGAGAAAATAGTGAATTGGAACAGTAGAGACAAAATGAATTTTGTCTTATCCATTTCCGGTGAGAGCAACTTAAGTCTCTATTACGACCAAATCTCATTCTCAGTTGATTATAAAATAAAAAAATTATTAGGTCAATTAAGGAATTTTAGGAAAACTAATGTTGACCTTTTTCCAAATTCAGGACACGTAATTAAGGAATATCGTATAAAGAATGGGTTATCGCAACGGGATCTCGCCAAATTCCTTGGATGTCAGAGATCGTATATTTCACTGGTTGAGAACGGAAAGAGAAATCCGTCGAAGCATCTCATGGAAAAATTTGCCCTTATCTCAAACAATCACAACCTGATGAACCTCTTAAACTTCAATTTTAGAAGAATTGTATCGATTAAAAAAGTAAAACCCTCGAATGGCTTTGTTTATGACATTGCAGTAAATAATAATGAAAATTTCATGGCTGGTAGTGGTAATATCTTTGTACATAATACTTTTACAGCCTCTCGTGTCATAAACGAGATTAATCTGCCAACCCTGGTCATGGCACCTAATAAAACCCTAGCAGCTCAGCTGTTTGCCGAATTCAAAACCTTATTTCCTAAAAACGCGGTCGAATTCTTCGTCAGTTTTTACGATTATTACCAGCCTGAAGCGTATTTACCCACCAAAGATCTGTATATTGACAAGGACTTCAATATTAATGAAGAAATAGAAAAAATGAGAAACTCGACGACAAGGGCATTAGCTGAGAGAAGAGACGTTATAGTAGTTGCGTCGGTTTCATGTATCTATAATGTGGGCCTCCCGGAGACTTACCGATCATCTACGATATCGATCTTCATTGGAATGAATCTCGAGCGTGATATTT
>JACZSS010000196.1 GCA_022574115.1 Candidatus Heimdallarchaeota archaeon
CAAGAATTCGGAGGAATTCGGGTGAATAAAAACGGAGAATACATCGATTTTGAAAGCTACCCTTTCAACTATTTCCCAGTCAAAGACGGAATCCACAAGAAAGAGGGAACTTTTGTTAAAAATGGTAACAAAACGAGTCCGTTTAAAATTCCTTGGAAACCTTATCAAGAAAAAAAATTTCCTCATCCGATCAGATCTACGAATAGAGCAATATTGACAGGTAGTTACGCCATTGAGCTTAATCCAATTGTTATATTAGATCTTGACAACGTGCCTGAAGAATTCAACGTCCATGAATTCATGGACGAATTTGGGTTACCAAAAACGAGGATTTGTAGGACTGGAAGTGGAGGTTACCATATTTATCTGGCTATTACCAAAAAAGGAAACTATGAAGAGATTTTGAGGAATACCAACAGCCATACTCAACGAATTCAATACAAAAATGTCAAGGTTGATTTTAGAGGTCAAGGAGGATTAGCGTTTTGTCCACCAACTAAATTTGAAAACAAAAATCGTTATTCTTGGTACAACAGCGAAAACATCGCGATAGTACCAGATGATCTCATCTTAAAATTTTTTGAAATGTCTCCACTTAACGAGGTTCCAAGTAGTCCAACAATAACCACAGCCCCTCAGACGCCTACTGAAACACATAACAATAAGGCTCTATTCAACGCCGAGGTGGAAAGGGAGCTCGCACGAAGACTCAAAAATTTACAAATCAAGGATGGAAAAAACGGGAAATACCCACCGGGTAGGTCAGTTTTTGCCCTCTCATTAAGTGGCTTTTGTCTCCAGAATTTTTTCAATTATCATGAGTGCCGAAGGATCGCTAATCACAGTCAATCAATTTTAGATGTCGAAAAGGATAAGGGAAAGAACCTAGTTGAATTTCAGTATAAGAAAGGCGTGGGGCATTCGTTCGTTAAAGTTTTTAATGAAAATATCCCCGGATTTCTTGACTGGGTGAAAGATGTCAAAGTAAAACTGGGAATATCTCAGCCATCTCCGGAGAAGAGGATGAAAATGGTCCGTGCGTTCCTGAAATCAGAGTTGTTAGCAGACATCCCTCATTTTCTGATCACAGCAAGCGATGAGCTTGTATATTATGATCCAGAAGCCAAATTTTACCGACCTGATTCTAAGGATTATCATTGGTTAAGGACCGAAATAAAAAAATTTATGGATCAGTCAGAACTTGATTTGGAAGATAGGTACATCCAGAATGTTGCCAAGGACCACAGAAATGAACTCTTAATTCTACCTAGGCATGATTTTTACAAAGACTTTCCTTCTTTTGTTTTTGAATCCAGTGGGAAATTATTCTTCAATTTACAAAACGGAGTTCTTAAAATGGATCTGACAACCTTCGAGAGGGAATTGGTTAAGCATGATTCTTCTCACAAGTTTAAAAGCAAATTGGATGTCGAATACCTTCCAGATCAGCAGTCTGTGTTATATGAGAGGACTTTGAAACAAGTTTTAGTTAAAGACAGAGACCGACAACGATTATTATTTTATTTTGCTTATGGCCTTATCTCATTCGATTTCACTCAAGAGGGTGCGCCTTGGTGTTATGGATCTGGTTCCAATGGTAAAAGTACAGTTATTGAACCGTTTATAAACCTGTTTGACCACAATAGAGTTTCAACCATGAATGTTTCGGAGACAAAAAACAGATTTGCCGTGTCCTCACTAGTGAATTGCGATATGTGGTACGCAAGCGAGAGCAGGAAGTCTATGGATTTGTCATATATGCATAAAATAATATCTGGGGAGACTCTCTACACCGACAGAAAAAACAGTTCTCCAATAGAGTTTCAACCAGGTTTTAAACCCATTATTACTAGTAATGAGATGCCAAGTTTGAAAACTGATGCCGACAAAAGGAGGTACATCCCAATAAGGTTTGACAAAAAATTCAGACTAGCGGATAAAGACCCACAGCTCAAAGTAAAATTGCTTAGAGAAAAATCGGGACTGTTTAATCTGATTCTGGAATATGTCGAGAAGTATTACAAAGGTGGACGTTCTTATTTCTTGAAATTTGATTTTGTGTCTGAATGGAACGAAGCCTTCGATACCCATTTGGATCCATTTGCCGATCAGTTTTACTACAAGTATATTGAAAGAAGTGAATGCGATCACGATCCCGGTAAGCCAGATAATTATCTTACAATTGACGAGATTACAAGAAAATACAACGCCTTAGTAGCCAATCCCTTAGGTTATTCCGAGATGAGCAACAAAGAAGTGAACGCGAAACTTGGCAAAGGATCGAAACATCACCCTGGTTTTGACTTACCTAGGGCACGACCGACAATCAATGGAGATAGATTAAGAGTGTTTCACTGCTTGAACTGGGCAGATTTACCAAACAACGAAAACGGATCACTATTTGAACCCAATTGGACCAAGTTCAAAGATGCGCTCACTTACTACCTCAACAAAACTGACGTTGAAAGTATGACCCGAACTGAAATCTACGAATTGGGTGAAAAATACAACATAGAAAGAGTTGCAACGAACGATTTTATTAGTCATAAGCTAAAATACGGGGAATTATTTCAAAAATCTAAAGATGAGTTTTCGTTAAATGGAATATAATCGCCAATTTTGCTAACGTAGCATTAATTTGCTAGAAAATAATTTCTCTGGGCACAAAGTCTGCCCAGTGAAATTTTTTATTACCTTAAATACGAGAATCGTTAGTGTTTTTAGAGGTTCTAGTCTCTTTTTACACTAACACCTTATGGTTGCAGCTGAATAAATATTTATGTGGGCAGAGGATAAAAATAGAAAAGAAGGTTTGTCGTGGATTTTTATAACCGTTAGAACCTTTTTCGGCCTGATATTTCACTGGGCACAAAATCTGCCCAGAAAAACGGATAGATTAATTTCACTGGGCACAAAATCTGCCCAGAGAATTTTTTTAAAATTAATTGATGCCATGCTTGTAAAATCTTGCCGCTTATGCTTTTTTAACCAATTGAATCGATCCCCATCTCGAAGCGATAAAGTATATATGTTAGTTAATCATGCCCCGAGGGTATTTTAATCATTTTTTTAATAGTTTTAAGCCACAGCAGGAACAATGGTGTGTGTTTTCTGCATATTCACCCCAATTTACCTCCATTCTGTTGGGGTAAAGTAAGTCGTTAGGTGGTACTTTGCATTTATATCTTGAATCATTAGATTACGATTATCGCTGATGATGGCCAATTCTGAAGTATTTAAAATTTTATTCGATATCATTTTTAACTATGTGTGGGTAAAGTTTATATTTAATTCATTAAATAAAGATATTGAAGAAATGTTAAGTGGTGAATTAATTAAACAAAAAGTTGAAAATGATGAATTAATCATTGAAAACTTCGATCCTACAAAATTGAGCCCTGCAAGTTATGATGCAAAACTTGGAAAAACAGGATATACCACTGAAAGCCGAGCCAGAATAGATATTGAAAATGCAGGCCATGTAATTATCAAAGCAGGTGATTTCGCTATTGTAACATCTTTCGAAACTTTTGAAATCCCAATGGATATAGCAGGACACATTGGTCTAAGATCCTATTACACTCGAAAAGGAATGATCCAATTATCTGGACCGCAATTAGATCCCGGTTTTAAAGGTATCATAATTATTGGATTATTTAACGCAAGTCCTCGTGACATCATGATTCCGTATAAAGAAGCATTGATCTCTTTGGAATTCATTAAATTGATTGAACCTGCCAAAGTTGGATATACTGGAAAATATCAAGATCAATACAGTATACCAGCTCCAGATCTCGAATGGTTGATAGAATCAAAGGGTGTTACATTTTCTCAAGTTGCCCTAGAATTATCCTCCCTCTCAAAAAATGTAAATGATCTTACAACCAATGTAAATGCATTACAAGAAAGCGTTAGTACGTTTAAATGGGTAATAGGAACAGGCTTCACATTTTTAGGATTGTTAATAGCTGTAATTAGCATTTTTTCTTGAGTCTGTATCTTAAGGATGCCCCGATGTCAATTTAGATAAATTCTTTAAGAACCAGTCAAAAAGTCCTTTAGAGAGAGTATCTTTCTTCTCCAAATAATCAGAAATCCGATCGATCAAAAAATTGAATCCAACTATCAATGCAGTATTACCAAGTGTTACAAAATACAACGTTGTGGTTGCTGCATCTAATCCGACGCTTATAGTCGTTCCATTCACAAGTTTTAATCAATAGGTTTTCTATGCAATTCATTAAACAATTGATCTGCACCCCAAGTTTGAGCAGAGCAAAAGGCGATTTTTCTTTTATCCAATTCGGATAACCTATCAGCCTTACCCTTATATCCTAAATCATGACTTGCTTCTGCAAATGCAAATTGCATTAGCGTAGGGATTTGGATTTCGAAAAATTCTATTTTTAGGTTATCATCTAAAATTAAACTACTTGGAATAAAACATACCATGTGAAAAGATTCATACTCAAAAGCACTTATTTTAGAAGGCTCTCTCTTAGTACTTTCAATGAACCTGAACCCCTCTTTTAATTTGTTAACAATTAACGGAACATCATCAAGATAATGGACAACCACTCGGATTCCTATTAAATCATTTATTTCTTCTAATGGCTCGTCATAGGTTTTCCGAATAGTTTTCTCAATAAATTTGTCTGTATTTTTGACTCTACCTGATATAATCGCATAGCGTTTAATGTCGCTAAGTAAATCCTTAATATATAACAGCAATTCAGCTTTTATTCTCTCTAATTCTGGTTTTAACATTTCATAGCTTGTGGCTAGGTTTTCAGTCAACATTATATCACCTGCTGGAATATGTTTCATCCTTTAGACTCCCTTTAATTTTGATATTAATGTATTCTTCTTCTGAATCTAAGTCAATTGAAATATCATTTTCAAACAATTCATTTAAACCAGATAGAATGACTTCGTGCTCTTTAATTTGAAATTTCATTACTCTCTTTATGATTGCCTTCTTAATCTGTGATTGCAAAATCTCAAACGGTTGTTGAATTATCCGACTAGGTTTGAACTTTTCTAGTGTTTCTTCTGCCAATTCTTCCGAATAAAATGTATCTATGATTTCTTTGATTGTATGACGACCAGTTCTATATTTCAACACATTTAAAGTATTTAGTGCCATATTACGTTTTATATGATTTGAAGACTTCAAATCATTTTTTAATTGATCAACTAAGATTTTTGTTCCTTGATGCGAGTTTATTCTGAATTGACATTGCAAAAATTTATTAATCCAATAAACGGCGACATCTCCTTTCTTACTGATTTGATAGTCGCTGACATATCCATGGGTGAATGATGAAGGATGATTTTTTCCTATGAATATAGCCCCTTTGAAGAAAATTGATGATTGAGAATATACTTCTTTTATGTGTTTCAAAGTTGTTTCTATATCGTTGAAATTAAACTGTAAGACTTCATCAACAGCTAATTTCCAAATGTTGACTCTATACTCCTTCTTTTCGTTTACAACTCTCTCACTTGTCAAAAAAGTAAGTAATCCTGGAGAAATTTTCCCTTTAGTTATTTTGGCAAGTTTTATTGCTAGAAAATGTGAAGCATCCATTTTTAATTCTGAATTACCAGTTGCGATTTCCCTAATTTTATCTCTCACTAAATTTGTTAAAGTTCCCTCTTCATCTGGAATGAATGTTACATCAATATCCATTTTTTCTTTATCTAACATTTCAGCGAAGAAATCAGATGGGACTTGCTCTATAGGTATTAAACCTCCATCCAAACTAACTGAAGTTTGATTGCTTCCCCCTCTTAATGGAATTCGGTAAGCACTGAAGAAAGTGTGTGCCCAAGTCATTGAGATTATATTAATTCTGAGAAATTAAACCTTAATATTATCAACGGGTCGGTGTGTAAATTTAATTCGATCTTGCATTTTTATTTCCGTTAGCTCCAACTAATTGCAATACGTTAATTACACAATTAAACCTCGGGTTAACCGTTTAAAGGGTTAAAGGGTGGATAATACCGCCATTGAGCAGACCAAAGGCAATTT
>JACZSS010000197.1 GCA_022574115.1 Candidatus Heimdallarchaeota archaeon
CAGTTTATCTGTTCTTGAAACACAACCCATTGGATATATCGGGCTTTTCCAAGCCTATTTACTAATGGCTTGTTTTGGCATTGTTTTATGGATAGCATCGTATCGCCAAGAAACCAGAGTATGGCATATTGCAGGCTTTCTTGCCCACTCTCCCCCATTAGCAGCCAACTTGATTTTTTGGGATATGAATTTGTTGAAAGCTTCCACAATCTGTTCGAATATAGACTCGATCTAATTCCAGGAACCTTATTCAAATATCGCCCCTGATACCCGAGGCAGCTGCCAAAGGAAGATCTGAACAACTGGTATTTAGATCGATTCGTAGTAATTAGCTGGTCAAATCACGGGTAATATTTTCCATCACAAATCAATATAAATTAGAAAAATACAGATCCTACATGGTTGGGCCGATCGGACACCCTCTAGCATTTATTCTGCTAATTATTCTGTTCCTGCCAACCACCAGCTACGCAGTGTATGAGGATTGTAATATTAGCTGTTATGCTACAGATGTTCCCATTCAGAACGGGGATTCATTTGTTTGGAATATCATTACTGCAGCTGAAAATGGTCAACGATTCGCTCTAACAGTTGAGGGGGATCAACTCACGCATATTGACACTTGGTCATACCGAGCAACAATTTTCAACGAAGATTTCAAGGGTAAACCCTTTCTGTCAGTCGATTGGGAGGACTATGCCAAATTCGAGCTTGAGTTTAATGATTCAGTCCGATCTCCTTCTGGTTTTGAATTTGAGTTTAATATATTTGCTATCTCAAATTTTCTATTCACTTTTGGAAAACTAGAGAATCTGATTTTGCCGACTATCGTCTTAACCGAAAACGGCACCCAAAACACATTCGACTTTCTTAAAGCTAATGTTGAGAATAGTGAAGACCACAGAACAGACCCAGACGGGGACGAGTTACATGTGGTTTATACACAGACAATCCAAGACGGAGTATATGCCCGTGAAACAAGTCAGCAATTAATTCATCAATACATGGATCCCTTGGACGATTCGAAGGTTACCGTTGAATTAGAACAGAAATCAAGGTCGGTTTACGATACACAAACAGGCATATTATTGGAATTCTATCGCTCTTACAGCAGCAAGAGCAGCTCTACAACGGTTGTTGAGGGCTTTGAATTCTTCGCAAGACTTGAAGGTTACAATGGCTACCTAGGCCAGAATAACAATAAACTTCAAATCTCAGTATCCATGAATTTTATTTTTTTGGCCTTTATGGGTTTAATTTTGGTGAGAAAAATAATAAGAAAATGTTAAAGGACTAGATTTTTTTGAATTTATTTTGCACGAACCAAATTCTAATTGTCGAATTTCCAAGTTTTAAAAATGTTTAAATCCTCCCCAACTGATTCTACTTAGTGGTTACTAACGAGGAAATTCAGAACAACATCCAAAAATCAATTGCCGACTCGATACAAGATAAGTCTGCGACCGATCAACTTCAAGTTCTGAACAGTTTATTGCGCTACATAGCTGACCTAATGGATGACGGATTGTCTAACTATGTGGAAATCGCTGCAAGTGCAAAAAAACGCGAAGATGAGGAATTTCAGGCGCTTCACACCTATGTCGATATCATTGTCGAGGCCTTAAAAAATTCACCAAATCTTAAAAAGGATGTAGAGACGCTAAAAAAAGACATTCTAGGATTAATTGCTAAGATTACGGAAATGGCCAATCACCCCAAGGATAACAGATTTACTTTGGAGCAAGCTGCTCAATACTTGAAAAAAGCGGATAAGGGAGTGTAATTTAAATCTATCGAGCCTTTTAGAATCGATTTATTATTTGTAAAATAATGATAATGGATAGTAGCAGACTAACCATTCTTTCTGTGACCTTATTATCGAGTAACTGCTTCATCAATCGTTTTTCAACTATTAAACACTATGTACAGAAATCCAGCGCCTGCTTGGATTAAATTAGCCACAAAAAGATAGTATAAAGCTCGAGTGTTGCTGCAAATTGTGACACTTACGTGTAATGGTTTGAAGGTCCCTCTCATTGAAATCATTGACTTCACTATTACTTGATGTCCATGTCAATTAAGGCTGGTCGCATCAACTCAAATTTATATTTCCTTGATTGATGGATTTCATAATCCAAATAAACGAAAATTCAGCATTTTATATATTAGGCTCAGAAATAGAAGTATCCTGGACAGGGATGTATAACTACATTACATGTCTGTGCAAAGAGTCATTCACTCCAAAGGATCCACTGATTGATAGCTATAAGCAACACTCCATTGGTCAACCTGTTATTCAATCAGCTGGATCACTATTATCACCTTCACCCAGTGCAATGGATCGATCGAAAGCATGCAGATTCCTTGAACTCACAACATGTTAAATAAGGACAAGAAACTGCTTTTTCGAGACGGAAAGAAATTTCCACGATCAATCGATTGGATGATTCTCCTCTTCCTGATTCATGGAACAATTTCTTGAAATTCAAAAAATGGATCGAAGTACAAGAAGGGAGGAGAAACAATTGGATGGATGAACTAGCAGATCTCATTGAGAAGAAAATATATTAAAAATAATTTATAGCAATCTCTCACGAGATTGAATGAGACCTCATGTTTTCTTGGGAATTAGACCTATTTCGCCTAAATGCTTCATGTATAAGTCCAATTTTTCAGGATTCTTTGATTTCATTACCGCCTCACCTAAATTTTGATACAATTTCAGAGTGTCAGTCAGAATTGTTTCGTTTGTTATTCTCGAAGCTTCTAGCTCGTAAATTGAGAATAATGCAATTTCAAATTTATTGAAAGAGCTTGGAATACCATGGAAATCCTGCTTCTGAGTGGCTTTTTGCATTCCATAAACCCACACTTCACGGTCACTTGCAATGATTTTGATAATCTCGAGTTCATAGTCAGGAAAGGCGCGGAATAATTCTTCAAATTCCTTCTTGTATTCTCTGATATTTGAAGTCAAGGCTCGAGAAATCCCATAAGAAAATGATGAAATATTAATTGCACAAATTTCATCAATAATGGCCAGTTTACGAGCATTGAGATCCCTCCAAAATCTTCGAATCAGTCCTTCATTTGTCGCAGGGTTCACGGTCCTCGTTTTTCAGCAGATCATTAAAATCTCATTAAAAAATACTAATTTATTTCATAAATTCAATCTAAATCGACTTGTTATTGTGTTACTCACAAACTTGTCTAAAACCCTCGATACTGCCGTTTATTATGGATCGATCCTGTTATTGTCTTAAACTCCATAAAGTAACTGCGATGACCACAATTCCCATGAGTATTGAACCTATGGCCCACCACCACCAAAAAGTTGAGAAAGCTGAAGCAATCAGAAGCCCCATTCCAAATCCAGCCCCAAACAACATAGAGCTTGTCACTCGAGGATGCTCCTGAATATACTCTGAAATGGATGCTCTATTTTTCCATAATCCCACTTCAAAAATGGTTGTTCCTAAAATAAGCGGAATTAGAGCAAATAAATCTAATAGAGTGAGTCCGTGTCCTTCACTGATCGAGACTAAGATAGGCCCTTCAATAGTTTGTGGGATTGATAGTCCTAAGATACCAATTGCCATACTAACAGTACCAAAAAGAAATAGATTGCGAATCAATATCTTGGGCATAATTCGATCTTTTTGTAAGATATGTGATATATATGGTTTAATATTTATCAAATTTCAGAATTTTTGTAACGTTGCAGGTCTACAAGAGGGTATTAGTTGGAATATATCTGTTTTTCATTTCCCAGGGAGGATATTCGACTTTAATTCGACTGAAAACTCTTGATGATATAATTCATCCAATACTCCACTTGTTAAGTGGATTAACTGCATTTGTGATTTTGACCAGATTTGAGACAAACTTTCTAACATTCTCTAAATTATTTGCTATTTTCTATTTTCTACTCGGAGTTATTGGTTTCATCGACTTGTTTAATGTACCTGGAATTCCTCTTACAATGGCGGATCATATATTTCATTTTGTTATCAGCTCTGCAATATTTTTTGCAAGCTTTAAAGCAGAAAATATTACCCAAAAATGAAATGAACTTCGATCCATCAACAATCATTTATCAAGCCCTGAATGCTCAATAATCGGTGATCAACAGTTATCCATAATCAACATCTGTGATCTAATCAAGCAACTTGGTTGAGATAAAATTAATTAAGATTTATCAGTCGACTAACAAATCAGTCTAAAGTTCTCTACAGTATAGGAAACTGTGGTCCTACAAGTACTTGTAGACTCTCGAGAGCCAACTATTATTGTCGAACAACTGAGACAACTAGACATGAATGTCACCACCGAACAGCTTGTCCTTGGAGATTACATTCTTTCTAATCGATTAGTTGTTGAGAGAAAAACGGGCACGGATTTTGCCCAATCGTTGTTTGACAATAGATTATTCTCTCAGGTCCATCAAATGATCGAGAATTTTGAAGAGGTTATCATGATTTTGGAGGATTTTGATGATCCCCGTATTATGGATAAATCGATTTCAGGAGCTCTAGCATATCTTATTTTGAGGCGGGGAATATCTGTCATTCCGTCCTCGGATCATAGGCATACTGCATCCATTATTGAACGATTAGCCTCATGGGAGCAGGAAGACAAGATGGACCCAATTCTTTCCAGGGTTGCTGCCAAGAAAATGAGTCTTGAGGAGAAAAGGGAATTTTTAATCCAAGGCCTAGAAGGAGTAGGTCGGAAGACTGCTCAATTGTTACTAACTTATTTTAAGAAACCCATGGAAATATTTGGAGCAATTTTATCTTCCAGAGTTGAAATGACCAAGTCTGGTAATCCTAAACGCATCATTGGACCTTTTGCCAAAATTAAAGGGATTGGACCCAAATTTATCTTGAAAAATCAGGCTTTGCTGGGGGCCACAAATTAAACTGTTGATCTAAGACGCAGCCTCAAAGACCATTGACAGACTTTCGAACTCGACGAATGACAACTAGAATACTAATTACAATTACGACTAAACCCGAGGTGGGAGCATTTAATGGATTAATTTGGTCGCCATATCCTTTTCGACGTACTTTGGTAATATGTTCATCCCTCTTCTCTGCTATTCTGCCATCAAAGTCGGTTACCTCGTTATTCAGATATTTGCCATGCCAAAACAATAAAACACCTGTTGATTTTTCCCAAATTAGATGTATAAACATTTCTATAATTCTTGTTGTGTAGACTTTTTCACCCCGTTTACGGTTAAATTCAAAAGATTCTGACTGAATAGTTTCAAATTCTAATTCGGTTTCTCGAAATGTATATTCAGCTTCGAATACATCATCCTCAGATAGTTCCAACTGTTGCTCTTCAATTCTTTTCTCCAGTTCAGCTCGTCTATTGTCGGCTGTAGACCGATAGTGGTCCCAATCAATTGAAAGAACATACACGCCTCCGATGTAGGTTATCTCTTCTGGTAAGGGTACGTTACCATAAATGAACTGAGTTGTGATCACATATGCTTCTTCATCAAAGAAAAGAGGTTGAGAGACGGGAGTCGCATTAACGATTTTGAAGGTAAATTCGGTTCCTTGCACAACCTCAACAGTTGAATTTCCAACAGTTTTGGTAAAACCGAGTGTTACGTTCGTACCGTGTTCATCACCATCTATATGAGTATTTTCCTCGTGAATGAAAATGAACTCGTCGCCATCTTTAACCCCTATTTGAGGAACCTCAATCCCCCCATTCATCCCATTCGATACTGGTTGAAGAAGAAAAAGAAGAAATATATTGATACAAAATATATTCAATGATCTTCTAAATATCATAGGATTCAATGTAAGTTGGATATAACTAATAAACATCTTCAATATATTATTGTATTCTATATAGATTTACGTGTTCTAGTAAATCAATAAGTTAAAACTATCAACCGATCTACAAATTAAGTCGTACTAATTCACCGATTGGAACGGTCTTTGCCTAAATTCCTATCAATGCGGGGGCTTTTTTCTGCAGATTAATAAACATATCAAGCCCAA
>JACZSS010000198.1 GCA_022574115.1 Candidatus Heimdallarchaeota archaeon
AGAACTCCGAAGTACTTACCAAGGAATTCTTCAACCGGTTTAATTTGTCCCGGTGCTCCCGGTCCCCCATGCAGGATCATGACTGAAGGTGTTTTGGTTCCATGAATGCGATGAGATAGAATACTCACTAAAACTGAATCTTAATTTTCTTGAATTATATTTTCCTGATTGTCATATTGTTACACGATCAGATTTATGCAAATAAGAATAAAATGAGTTAAGTTAGCTTGTGAGTTGCAGTTACATAATTTGGCGGCGTCTCAAGTCTACCAAGCATCCATCTCCACCTATGTCGATCCAAATAAAATGAAAATGAAGTAAGACCAACTTGGATATTAAAGCCAAACGCATCAAACAGAAGCCAAGCTACAAAAATACCAAGCATACCGGAGCTTATCTCAACGAAAATTCTTACCCAACCAGGAACAGCCTTACCAATGACACCCATTTCAGCCGGTTTCTTGTCACCGGGAAAATTTAACAAGGCAACAGAGGCCATTGCTAAAAAGGCGAGCGGCCAGATTGTCAGAAATAACCAAACCCACGTAGTTACCTCCGTCAATAAACGAAAGATTGGTGGTCCAAACACCGTTTTTTTTAGTGCCATAGTTCTGATCTTTGATTCGAATTCTTATCTTCGCCCTTCTTTGATAGCTTAATTGCATGTTTTCGTCCTTGTCCTTACAGCTACCCATTTTCATTTCATAATTATTTACTCACTGCTTCTATTTAGAGGTTAATGAATAGTGAAGGATTGCCCCTGTACCGAATATTTTCCTAAACGATTCGGCCTCGCCATAGTCACCTATGGGAATTACTAAGTCACGTACTTTATTTGATTCAGCATAATATCAACGTTTAAACCATACACACTATACCCATCATCTTTTGATAGGTGTTCATAAAATTCTGCTAGTAACTTTCTTTCTTTGGTATATCCTGTATCGCCAAGTACATATGGCAGGGTGGTACCGCTCGCCGGGCGAACCAAAAATAAGCTTATGAAGGTATTGACTCCAAGTAAGGCAAATAATACTTGAAAAAATCGTAAATAAAACCGAAATACGTTAACTTGATTTTCTTTTTCCGTTTTATCGATAAATATTGTTTTGCCCCTCCAATATGTTTTGAGGTGAATATTCACTATTTTAGGTAGCAGATATTTTGCCTGATTGCACCATATAATTACGGCGAACGATCCCACAATAAGGCTTTGAGTAAAAAGAACTGTGCGTCTAGATCCCGTTGATCGTATAACCGTTAAGACTCAAGGTTAGTGAAAACCGAGGTATGTAAATCCCATACATGAAATTGGCAGAGACCAAAGTAGGAATCCTCATATCTTGGAACTCCAAACCTTTCATAGTTATCCGCCATTTATTATCCGGTAGTTTCTCAAGAAAGCCACTGTCTTCTAATTTTTGAAGATGATGAGTCATCGAACTTGGACTTTTGAAACCGAGTTTTCTCTGCGCCTCACGCAACCCCCATGTGCTAGGGTTTAGTATTTTATCCATTTTTAGTCTTATTTATTTTGGTTTTGGAGCTGAAGTAGTAGTTGTTTATAGCATACTAACTCTGATCGGTTCCTTTGGGTTTGTGCTAAGTGCCTGGTTGAAATCACGAAGTGAATACAATAAATTTGTGAATTTTCTCGATGCTGAAAATTTATGAAACCGTAGGTTGAAATTGTCCCCCCATTCCGTATCAATCTTAGATAAGGAGAGGAGTAATTGACTATTTCGAGACAGTCTTATTGCTCCTGAATTTTGAATGATGATCAGTTTAAAACGGTTGTCTTAGTTGGTCGAGGTCCGGATTGAACTTACGTAGATGTGTTCAAATTTTTTTTTGGTCTCTTTTGAGTTGGTTCTAAGTGAATGACTAAAATCGAGAAATGCGATTTTAGGTTTATGGATTTATCTCTTGGCAATCTGAAGGTGTTGAATTTTCCAAGACTCACTGAATTAAGTCTTGGAACACAGTAATTCTTTAATTAAATCCACACGACATTCTTTTAAATCGACTAAATAGAGATATTAATAATTACTTATCGAGGTTCCCAAATTGACAAACGGAGTAGCGAACAACAATGAAAGAATAGAAAGGTCAACATTACAGCAGATATTAAATTTGTTGGTAGGAATTCTAGGATTTATCCTTCCTGCAGCGTTATACGTTATTTCTGATGTGAGTGATCTGAGAGGACCCATGAGCAGTTATTACCATACTGATGCCAAATGGGTTTTTATTGGGTATCTGCTAGTTCTTGGTATTCTGCTATTAGTCTATCGAGATTACGAAACAGTTGATTTCATCGCCGCTTTACTATTGATAGGGATCTTAATTGTGATTACAATCTGGTGCAATATCCCTTTATCGCAGGAGGTATTATCCAAAAACACTCTCGTAATGTTTCTTTAACCTCCTCGGTCGCCGACGGTTAGCCAGAGACCCAAAACACTTGGGGAGATTAGTATTGATCCCTTTCAAATCCATAGACTGGTCGTTGTATTAATCGCAGAACCAGGAACCGAGCACCATATCTTGGTGAACAATGCGTGACTGATATGACTTATTCAGTCTGTGTGTTTCCAAGATACATCAGCCTTGGTAACATACACAGATGATTCGTAAGTTGAGATGTACAGTTTAAACTCGTCCGCATAAGGTACACGAGGACGTTAACTGCCTGTGGAGCTTACTCAAATTCATCTATTTAATTAGATAGCCATTTAGATACTCATTGAAACAGGAACAGAAGTATTTTTGATTTCGACGTTAGGCTGATAATATTCATTCAGCTCATCTGTCCTCCTTATTACCCGACAGAATAGAAGTAAGGGAGGAAACATCTTCGAATAGTTTCGGAAAATTTCTGAAAGTTCATTTTGATAGAGAATCTAACATTAAATTAAAAACTTGAGTAATTATAGAGAAAGTGAAACCCCGGATGTCCTTGCTTTCGGGATCTGAGGGCCTGTAACTCAGCTTGGTTAGAGTGCTCGGCTGATAGTGCTGTTTTCATAATTTTCAGCGGAAACCGAGACGTCGGCAGTTCAAATCTGCCCAGGCCCACCATTTTGCTTATTTCCAAATAAATACAATATCTGCTTATTTTCATTATATGCGCATCCGTCCGGAAATAATTTAGTGAAACAACAATTAATCAGATTTACTATCGGTTACCTCTCTCTCTGTGACCCATTTCAGTAGACCATTTTTAGTTTTAACTGAGTTTCAATCAATACATCAAGTTTTTCTCTGATAATTGGATAGATGTATCCTACACCTGTTTTACCTTTATGGTCCCCTATCCACCATAAAAATTCTTCATAGTTGGAGTAATTATGCCTAATATAGTGAATTAATCCATTAGTGGTTAGTTGGCGATTGAAGCCTTCGTATAGATTTAGATAGTATTCGTACGCTTCGTCCTTCAATTTTTTAGTGACTTTGTCAATATACAATTCAGGAACCCACTTCTCAATCTCATTTAACAGTAGTTGTCGTCGCCATTCATGCGATTTTAATTGTGCGGCTGAAAGTTTTGCTCGTCTTAGCATTGCTTTCTCAACCCGTTCTTGGTTCTTGCTAATCCAATTTTCTAAACGTTCAATCAAATACAATTTCATTGGTGGACCAGTACGGTAATGCTGATTGACTGCATATTTATCTGGATCACCAATCTCTTTGAACATTGAGTTGGTAAGGAAATATTCATCCTTTGCTCGTGAAAATGTCATATACAATCTTTTTTTTTGCTGTGTTGTCAACTTATCACTTCTCTCAGGATACAAAATCACTCGATCAAGTAATCTGAGCTGCACTTTAAGTACAGGATTAGTATTTAAATAAAGGAATTAGATTGGTTTTCCGAAATTTACTTTCATATGAACCTGACATTTATTCTTTGATAACCAAAAGAGACGTCAAGAAATCAATGAGTGACCTAGGTCCAAATAACCTAAGTTCAGTTGTTAAATAAGCTATAAAACTCCTTAATGCAAACAGAAGACTTGCGGAGGATCGATGATCTAATAAATTAAAAACTTACAATGACTTCATAAACACAAGTAAGACCAAAGTTGAGAACCCATAGCCAATAAAGACCAATTTACTTGGAAAAATGATTAAAGTGAAATCAAGAATTTCTGAAAAGAATAATTACTTTCTTGCTGCAAACAGAAAACATCAACTGTTCCAACTAAACCAAATTTGCCATTATTATCGATTTATACGATACTGAATTTGTGCTTGATTACTGATCATTCTTCGGACATCCCCCATGGCAATCTGCTCATCATCGACGACCTTAATCGATTGTTTGAACACTTCGGCCATTTCATTGATCTGAAGTGTATCATGTTCAATTTCTCGAATATATCGGTGGGGTAATACTATTGAGTTGTCGGTCGACAAATTAAATTTTTTAAGAAATTCGTTGATTTTTAATCCCCCAAGGATGAAACTCAGATGATTATCGATATGAAATATCACATCAATAATTTTACCTAAATCACGACTGTCAAGAGATTTCACTCTATACGTTTTTATTTCATTGAACCGTAACAGGTTTTCTAAGATCTCATTCATTTTTGCTTCTTGAACCAACTGGCTCCCCGAGATGTTCAAATGAATAATGGTGGTCTCCTTATTCGAAATTGATTCAATTGAGAAGACTAGTCTTGTTTTTTGAGAGGTTATTAATACAAAGTGAGTCAGCCTATATTCCTTGTCAAAATAAAAATCGATTATTCGACCTATTTCCAATGAATCACAGTCGAATACGCTGATATTTTCTAAATCTGAGAACCCTTCATCCAAATGCAAGCAAATCGTCCATCAAAAGGTAATAATAGCTATATCAATATCTAAGTGCCAAGTGATTTGCTTTTGACAAATAATTCTTAGTTGAAATTGTCAAAATCATAGTAAATTTACCCAACGGAAAATATTTTGAAGATTTCATAATTATTTGACATAACCTGTCCCAATTTACTGAATTTTTGTTGCAAATAATATTTTTTTCCGTCTAGAACTCCAATTTTACTCATAGTGGACCATTCAGAGAATTACTGGATTGTGTCCGTAATCTTGTTAACTTGCTTTTACAATCAAAAATAATCGGTATAAATTCTCTCACCTGAAAATTTTCGTTTTTCATGATCCCATGGGAACAGAATCGTAACATTGAATTCAACTTTTTCTCCAGTAGGCTCATTATCCAACCATCTACCTTTATGAGTCCCCGTAACTATCGCTTCTTCAAATACACCTTGAGGTCCGATTACAATATTTTGCAAGTCGAAATTGATGTCGGGAAATGCTCCAAGTAGTTCCAGATAAAAATTTGTTGCCCCTTCTAATCCCACCCACTTAGCATTTTTTTGAGGGATTTCATAGACACAGTCATCGGTTAGAGTCGACATTAATCCAGGTATGTCGCGATTATCCTCTGCTATTGAGTGAACCTTCCACAGATCTCTGATCTCATCATACAATTCTTGATTTATGTCGAGTCGTATTTTCTCTAAAATTCCTTTCTGAACCACTATCCCGAGTCTGACAAGGCTTTATTTCAAGTTACTGACTAAAGTGTAAATCAGAATTACCCTAGCAAAAGAGTAGTGCCTACCGGTAAATTACGAATAAATGGGAAATATCGATGAAGTAGGTTTTTTGCTGTGACATCGTCTTCCGGAGTTAGCTTCTATTTGAATTTATCTTCAATGTAGGGAACGAGGATGTCCCTCATCTCGGAAGCAAATCTCATGAACACAGATTTTATGGTTCTGGACTGGTGCTGTGTAACTAAACACATCGCATAGTTTTTTCTTGGATTAATAATGAGCATACCATCTGTAAACTGAATATTTGTTATATTATCGCGAAATCCAGATATTTCCGAGCAAGACACCAATAGCGTTGAGAGCACTTGACTTTATTGTAAAGTCTTTAGTGGTTGATGTTTTCTTTTTTCGATATTTCAGATGCGGACATTAAATTTAGCGGATTTATTT
>JACZSS010000199.1 GCA_022574115.1 Candidatus Heimdallarchaeota archaeon
GGCCTGTAGCGCCTGACCTTTTTTTGAGTTCAATCCTTCTGAGCTTCGAACCTAAAATCCTTGTTCTCGAATAAATCTCGAGCTTCATCGTTCGTCATCCTCTCCAATTTTCGGATCTCGCGTTGTATAAATGCATTTTGCAGATAATATCCAAATAATTTAGCATCCCGGGGTCTCGTTTTAAACAAGTTAACGAGCATAGGTTCAAAAATTTCGTTATTTAGAGAATAAAGCTTGTGAGTTGCCTTACGCGGTCCAGACTTACCCTGAATGATCTGCTGTTCTTTTTTGGTGTAAATGAACTGATAATTTTCGAAGTCTGCAAGACGCTGATAAATTATTGTCTTCTTGAGGTCAATGAATTCCAGTTGCAATAATTGCTTTACAGAAACTTGTCCTCTGATCATAATTTCTGCTAGAATTGTTATCGAAGAGGGATAAGTTAGCAGATTCTCAAAAACATCAAATTGATCCTGGGTTTTTTGATTCAGAGAATTATTTTTAGATCGTATCATCCTTTAAATCTATATTTGATCTAGAACATAATAAGTTTTCCAATATGTCGGAATAATTAACTTTTTTTGGCTCAATATTATTCCGTTTTGTCGGAAATGTTTAAATACAATTGATGCGTATTGAATATTGGTTCCGATGAAACGGAATAATTCCATCAAAAATACAGGAGAATACAACATGACCAATACAGCACATTTACAAAATCAAACAATTAGAGAAACTAGTAACTTATTGAACACTTCAACCACGATGACAGTCAAACTCAAGCGATATCTGATCACTGTAGGTATTTTAGCCACGGTTGTATACATTATGGCATTAACTGTCTCAGAGGACTTGTACGGAATAGTTCAGTTTGTACCACTTGCAGCAGCCCTTGGAGTTATTTTCTCAACCGATAAAAATTATAAAGAAATTGGTTGGAAGTGGGGTAAGACCAAATATCAATTACTTAGTGATATATTGCCTGCAATTATGATCCTGTCTATTTACGGAATAATCTGGGCAACAGGTCTTGGAGGATATGGCGACGAAGAATATCTCCAGATGGTTCGAGATGACTCTGGATTCGACTTGTCTGCTACACAAGTTCTACTGGTTACAACCCTTCTCAACCTGACCATTGGAATCCCTCTCTTAGCCATTTTTGCTATAGGTGAAGAAATTGGTTGGAGAGGTCTAATGGTTCCAGAGATGTATAAGACCTATGGCTATACCAAAACGTCACTTTTCAGTGGTATTATTTGGGCGGTATTTCATTGGCCTTTGGTCATATTTGCATTACAAACTGACGTCGACACCCCGTTAGCTTATCGACTCTTGATGGTCACCATCCAAGCTATCGCACTCGGCTTTATTTTTACCTGGCTCCGCATGAAGTCTGGGAGTGTTTGGACAGCAGTGATTTTTCACACCAGTTTAAATCTCATGACTCAGGGAATCGTTGACCAGTTTACGTACGACACGGGTCCTACCGAATATTTAATTGGGGAAATGGGACTTTTCCCGGCGATTGCTTACGGCATCGTAGCCCTAGTGGTTTGGTTCAAGAGAGACTTGTTAAATCAAACGACAAGTTAAGAGCAGATCGATTGATGGTATCTGAAGTATCGGTCGATTAGTTGAGGTCGACCATTGTCGACCTTTTACTCCTACATTGCTCAAAAATATCTTCTGGTCCTAGACCAGTACGAGGTGGTCCTTGTCCTTATCCAGGTATGCCTCAAAGACCTTGGCTTTCGGTTCGGCGTAATCTGGACTCACCGAGTATGGTGAATCTTGGTACTACGAAACCTCAATCCACCCTCTAACGTGATCTGGCCAATTCGATTATGCACGAAAGGGTAACCCTGGACCCTCATATGCCACCATAGATCGATCGATTCAGATTCTAGCGTAACCGGTATTCATAAGTTTTCATGAAGATTAATTCGAACCCAACAAAGTACACATTACCTTGAATGATGAGAGCCTAATAAACTCAATCTGCCTAATTGCGATCCACTGGCGCTACTAAAATAACGCCCCAATCATTTTCAAAAATGGTGGCCTAAAGACCAATACAATGCTTAACAAAGCTGGAATTAACAAAGCGGCTAACAGTGGAAGGAGGCTAAAAGCTTGGAATGTATTAAATAAAGTGTATAAAATCAGGGCATACCAAATTAAGAACGTTTTAAGCAGGGACTTGAAATCTCCTAGCGAGATCTCGGTTTTAGCTTCTAGAAGTTTATCGGGTTGTTTTGGATAATATCCTTTACTAATTTCTTCATTCAAGACTCGGAGATGTTTTACATCCTGATGATTTTCATAAATCTCATTGATAATCAAGGTCAGAAAACCAGTTGAGAAACCTATAACTCCGATATCCCAATAGATTTTAGGGATTTCAACTGTAAAAAATGTAATATGCTCTTGTGCTAAATAATAACTAAACCATTGAATTTCACCAGAAAGACTTAGTAATGTGAAAAGTAATCCAGCAACAGGAAGCAACAGAAAAGACACACTTAGCCAACTTCGTAGACCACTAACTTCATTCATAACTCTATTATAGAGTATTCTGAAAAACAGGAAAAAGTACAGAACAATGAGCTCTCCAAAAGCTATCGTGATCAAGAAAAAGCTAACCAAAATATCAGTGGAATAAAATAGCCAACTGAAATATAATGTCGCTGTCAAATAAGCGATATCTAGAAACATAACCGACAGTAGCACTTTAGACACCCCGGTTTTCATTCCCTTCATTTTTGAATAAATCAATTTGGAAAACAGCGTAATTGGCATAAAATAAAAGAAGGAATAGATAAAGATCAAGGTTAGTAGATCCTCTGTAATTGTTATGTCTAGGAAGTTAGGTACAATTTCAACCTGTAAGACTGATGAAGATGCAATAAGATGTGTACCAGAGAAGTAAACCTGTAGGTCATAGATGCCATGATCTAATCTATTTGTAGGGATTGTTACAAGATAGTTGGACGGTTCAGAAATTATTCCTGAATAATTTAAACCGTTGAAAGATACCGTTAGATTGATTTCGCTACCGTCTAAAAAATGTGAAAATGAATCTTTTAGGAGGACATCAACCGAGATATTATTTCCTTCTTTTACATTATTTAGCACTGATGCTTCTGGGTTAAATACCGCGTTTGAACTAGATAAACGGATTTCGGAGCTGCTCATTCCTAGAACGCTTATTTTATTCATCGGTAGGAAGCGACCAGACCAATCCTGATAATCTGTAAGTGTAAGGTCATGGTAATCTTTTGAGGTAATTAATGGATAGATGCTCCATTCTCCAATTAGCCAATTTTCGGTGGTGAAATTGAAAAATATCTCTATCTCATTTATTTGATTACCTCTTAATGAAATAAATGTATCGTCATCTGCTTTTTTAACTACCAGACTGAAATCGTCGAAAGTTATCGAATTGTTGAAACGATCATGAGGCAGGATGGACAACTCTACTCGATCACCCTGATTAAATTGAGTCGGGTAGGTTAAATTAAAGCCAATCGATAAGAATGGATGTAGACTTTGAACCGAAATCAGATTGCCTTGGGTCGTTCCGAATGTGAAGGTGGCTATCCCATCCTTGTTTCCGTCTGAAACAGAAATTTCGGTTGCAATTTGATTTTCGGGTAACTTGATGATATCCTGAACTTTTAATGTGTGACCATCTATCAAATAAATTCCTGTCCAATCAAATTTGCTAAGAATAATATCATCAAAGCCGTCAAAATCATAGTCTTGCACAGTTATTCGATGTGAGGACAATGGGCTGCTTACCTCGTCAATTTCCAGTCTAAAGAATTCCTCACCAGTCAGTGAATCATGGATCCGCAAGAGATTATCTGCTGCTGTTGATAGTATGTCAATTCGACCATCACCAGTAAAATCGTGAAATATAATCTCGTACACAGAGCTGTCATGATCGCTGATGTTCAAGAGTATTTCACCATCATTTCCATCCATCACAAGGATAGATCCATTGGAATTCGGACAAACAAAATCAGTGATCTGATCATTATTTACGTCATAGAGATAAATATCGGTAACCATATCGCAATTACTTATTGTCAAGAATGGCTCGCCCGTTTGCCCATCAAGGTATATTAGATCTTTATCGGCTGTTACTGCAATTACATCCGGGTAACTATCATCATTTAGATGACCAATATATACATCCCAAATCGTTTCGACGTTATATTCAAAAATCGATATTCCATTCGTTCCATCAATGAAGTGAACATCCCCATTTTCGATACCGATAAGATCTGGGACCGAATCCAGGTTAAAATCCACGACCTTTAATTGGTCATAGCCCCAAAATCCATCAACATTAGAATACATGACTTCGCCAATAGATCCATCAATAAAATGTATAGATCGATCGATCGAAGTTTCAGATATAACTAAATCCGTTATCCCATCCAGGTTAAAATCAGCGACTGCGCTGCCTCCTATTCCATCCTTGAAATCTAGATTTTGTGGTAGAAATTGATTTGTCTCTCCATCAACAAATTTGATAGAATCGTCATCAAGCAATATAATGAAATCAACATAAGCATCCAAAGTTAAATTGGCTTCGTATACTATTCTCACACCACTTTCTGAAATGTTAAGGTCCTGAACTTGATTCGTAAATATCGCTAATTCATATGGTTGAGTAGAGTTGAAATACTGGTTAGAACTGCCCCAAGTGTCATTAATATTTATCCACAATTTAAGATTGGATTCTTTGAAGGAGGAAATGGAGAATACAGAATAATTTCCTTCTTCCTCTTGTATGAGATCTGCTTTCTGTATCTCTTCCTTATAATAATATAATATCTCTAGGTGATCTAGATTTGGTTCGTCGTAATTTAGCGTAAATTTCATTGTGGAGTCAGAAGTTCTAACCTGTGGCAACAATAGGCTTGTAACTATTGGATCATAGGTATCTCGCTCTATAATGTACAGTTCGCTACCAGAGGTCACTATGAAATCCAAATGTCCGTCTTGATTGATATCTGCAAAATCAAGGTCCAGCAACCACGACCTCGGACTAATATTATCGTAGATGAGGGCGCCATCCGCTCCGTTCAATAAATACATGTTACTATCCCGAGATCCAACTAATATGTCTAAAACCCCATCAGACGTTACATCAGCAGCCGTCATTGCAGTTATCATCAACGGTGATATATCTCCCCGAAACATGGTTTGACCGTTGCTTCCGTCCATAAAATATACATTTTCTGCACCAACTGCAAAATCTGGGATATCATCTCCGTTAAAATCATCGGAAATTATATTGTCAACACTTTCTAATGGGTCCGAATTGCTAAATAACAGGTCTCCAGTTGTCGCATTAAGGAAATAAACGTTAGACTCCAGTGTTCCTAAAACAATTGTAAATGTGTTGTTGATTTCATTGTGTCCAACAAAAATTGACTCACTGATATTTTCTGAGATTTGTTTTGTGTAGACTATATCCCCGGTACTTCCATCTAGAAGATAAACTCGACCTTCATAATCTCCCACAACAACATCAGTAATTCCGTCACCGGAAATGTCTGCAGCAGCAATTGTCTGCCCCCAATTATCCAAAACCGTATTATAAAGAGTTAGACCAGTGGCTCCATCGATAAATATTACTCGCCCATTGACCCAATCCCAGGTCGAGACAACTACATCGATTATTTCGTCTCCTGTAATATTTGCCAAAGTAATATCCTGGATCCAATCTGGGGCATCATTGTTGGAATACAAAAGCAGTCCATTTGCTCCGTTAATAAAAGAGACCGTGAAATTTGAAAAAATAACAACATCGGTAATTCCATCTCCATTAAAATCTGAAGTTTTCATATCGCTGACAAACAATGGATCTACGGTATGAGAATACAGGATATCGTTGTTTAATCCATTAACGAAGTACACGGTTCCATCATTTGCCGAAACTGCATAATCAGGGATTGTATCGTTATTAAAATCTGCAATTTCTAATGAATGGAGT
>JACZSS010000200.1 GCA_022574115.1 Candidatus Heimdallarchaeota archaeon
GTGCGTCTACATAAAATGCTCTATGCCTGGGGTCAAAGCCCTGAATAGTCTGACCAGTTGCGGCACTGTCATATTCGACATTTGTCCATGAACTTAGATCATGATACGGATATACTCGGTGCAATCCATTGTTAAAACCCATATATGACAAAATGTAACTCGGATTCGACGAAAAAAGAGTTTGAAAAATGTAATCAAGATTAGACGTAATATCAATTAAATCTTGCATCTCGTTGCTTATCTGATCGACAGAATCTATACCTGGTACAAAGTAAGCACTAGCTGCATAAGTTACTTCCGTTCCGTAGATTGGTGATTCTTGAAGCCCAGGCGGATCAGAAAAATTTGGGTCTTGAGCTTGAATCCCTACATATGACTCTCTGGGTGTTATTGATAATCTTGAATTCACCAAATCATCTGCGAAATTTGCCAGTAAATTCATATCCGATAGAATCTGTTCAAAATATTGATTAACTAATGATGCCTGATCCCTAGCTAATCTGTCCAGATTTAACAATTCTTCTTCAAGCGTTATCTCGCTAGCATCGGAAGAAGCTGATTTGGATAGATTAACAGTAGCAATTGTAGAAAAGCTTACAATAATTATTACACCGACGAGGATTGTCGATATAAATGTAATGAGAATTTTCCTATCGATTCTCATTTAACCTTTCACCAACATTCCAGAATCAGAATAAATTATTAAATTCCGAGAATCGCAATATAGACAATTGGAGGTGTATTCATTGTGGTAACTCATTGACTCAGATTTGGCAACAAGTTTATCTTTGAAATTACTTACAACATTATATGGTATTGTTGTTTTTGGTTTCGAATTCATTTTGGTGAATATAGATACGGTCGATAGTATATAAAGACGTTACCTACGCTGAAATTCAGTGAGCCTAGGAGAGGGTTTGAAATCCACTCACTCGAGGTAATTAAGATTCTACCTAGTAAGGTATAAACTTATATTATTACTTGGGATTAAGAAGATATGGCCCAATTTAATCCACTGTTATTAATTCTGGTCATCGTGGCTGCGCTGATTATCGTGATAGTATCAGAGTACCGACGTGCACACAAAAGATATAAAATCAATAGGAATCGGATTGAAACAAATTATTTGCAATTTTTTACTGATGAAGGGCTTCAACGGATAAACCTAACTGATACGAATGATATACGAATTGAAACTCATCACAAAAATGAACAACTACCATCGGACTATGTTGAAATATCTCCTGAATTGTTGAAATTTAAGTTTATTTTGAATCCAGTTCGTTTGGGTGTGATTGGCTTACTCGACAAATATTCTGAGTATCAACAATCTGAGATAAGAAAGGCACTTGACATTTCGTGGGGACAATTTTCTTCACATGTCAATTTATTGGAAAAAGAAATGTACATCTCAATTACCAGTAGGTTTATTGATGGTAAGGCAGTGAGAATATTGTTTTTAACAGAAAAAGGGCGAATAGAATTCCGAGAATTAAGGCGCATCCTTAAATCAATCGTCTACAATGGAAATTAAAGCAAATGGTGATTTCACAGAAAATTATCGATCGACATGATTTACGAAATTATCTTTTAGTTATATTATTTGCTACAATGGGAATCCTCGGTTACATTATCATAACCGGGTTTATTTTTGGATCTGCCATGTCTGCCTTAACTTTAACTATAGCTTATCCAATCATAGCCACCTTGACCTCTGCAATCTTTTCAACGATTCTTTTCGTACGCGCTAAACAAAATAATGTACGTGGAATGCGCTACATGCTAATATTCGGATTTTCGCTATTTATGTTTAATTTGTTGCAAGTATTTCGATGGGATGTGGCTCATGACCATACACCCTTCAAAAGACCCATTGGAAATGAAATCCTTAACTTAGCTGACATCTTTATTACAATTGCAATATTTTCATTGTATTTACATTTCGAATCCATCGAGAATGACAGATTTCATCCCATTTATGGCTCTCTTGTAGCTTTGGCTATATTTCCAATAATGGCCATTAATTTTGTTGTGATAGTAACCCAAGATGAGGAACTATATTCAATAATCGAGTATTTCCTAACCTCGTTTTCTGTCGCTGTAATTTTTATTATCATTTATGGGATCAGGATAATCCTTAGAATATATCTATTTACAGAGCAAGACGTTATCAAAAAAGGCACCTTGGCAATGATGATAAGTATCATCTACATGGGAATTGCGTTTACTACACAAACCTTAACATCTGATTTTATAAATTTTGGACTTTTTGAAGCTGAAATCCATCAATTGTGGTTATTCGCTTTGGCTACTTCTATGCTATCATATGCTTATATCGTTAATCCTTATTTTCTTTATTCCTTTCCCTTTAATATTTCTGAAATAATGATTTATGATCATGACGGAATTCCTCTGTGGGATTATAAGTTTTCTGAAACTCATGACCATAAGCCTTTGCCTATCAAATCTAGTGCACTAACTGCTATCGGGGGTCTCTTAAAGGAAGTTTCTGGGTTCAGCGGTTCGATGACCAATATTCAATTCACTGACGGAAGTATGCTAATTGCGGTTACGGCGCGTTATACGCTTTGCTTAATAACTGAGAAGAATTCGCGACTAATTTCTTGGGCCTTTAAAGGATTTTCTCGCGAAATGAAACCTCTCATTGAAAAATATATGCAGAAGACCTTGCGATATGATTTTTCTGAAGAGGATGAAAATGAAGCTAAAGGCCTCATCACTAAGTTTTTCCCATTTACAACTGTAGTATGATGGATGATCGATCGATCGAGCTAATGTTAGGACAGACTAGATCGATCAGGAAACTTCCAACAATTTAGTTTTGGAATCTTAGCCAAGCTAAACCAAGAAAAATGGAGTCTAGAAGGAAATGCTGCCAATACTAATATATAAATTTTAAACGGATAAGACCTATTCATGCCACTGAAAATCGTTATTGCTGGGGGTTCCGGCCAAGTTGGTTCCATGCTTGCAGCTTCTCTTGATAAAAATGGTCATGAGGTCGTCATCTTGAGCCGCAGTCCAAGTAGCAATAATTTCAAGACTATACAGTGGGATGCTGAAACCCTGGGTAAATGGGTAAAAGAACTCGATGGATCGGACGTAATAATTAACATGGCTGGAAGGAGCGTCAATTGCCGTTATACCAAAAAAAATCGAAAACTAATTTTGGAGTCGCGCGTCAATTCAACTAAAATTATTGGAAAAGCAATACAGACATTGAAAAGACCACCATTCGCTTGGTTACAATCTAGTACTGCAACTATTTATGCTCACACTTTTGACAAAGCAAATGATGAAGCATCTGGAATGATCGGAGGAAAAGAAACTGGTATTCCAAAAAAGTGGAATTTCAGCATCAAAGTTGCTCAAGCATGGGAAGAAACTCTTACGGATGCAGATGTATCATCAACCCGCAAAGTTGCTCTTCGATCTGCAATAATTCTTAGCCCCGACAAAGGCGGCATATTTGATACTCTATTGTCACTGGTTAGATTCGGTTTAGGTGGTAAGGCTGGAAGTGGCAAACAGTTTGTATCTTGGATTCACTATAAAGATTTCATCAAATCAATTTATTGGTTGATAGAAAACAAAGAATTTGATGGGATTGTAAATTTAGCTTCTCCCAATCCTTTGCCTTTCACCAAGTTTATGAAAGATATCCGTTCTGCTTGGGAACGGCGATTGGGTTTACCTGCAACTAAATTTATGTTAGAAATCGGTGCATTTTTTCTGAGAACAGAAACCGAGTTAATTCTAAAGAGCCGTAAAGTTGTACCTGGGAGACTGCTCGATAGTGATTTTTCTTTTGATTATCCCTTGTGGGATACAGCGGTAGTCGATCTTGTTGCTCGTTGGAAGACCCAGAAACGTTAATACATAAAGAAGTGCCAACATCGGTGAAACTTCCAAAATTCCTTTTTATCGTAATATGGTATCAGAAAAAGATTTGCCTTGAAGTTGTAATGATTTTAGTGTGTCATAAGCATCATCTCTAATTTAGATGTTTTTACTACCCATATACATATGGGTACTCATACTAAGTGATAAAGTTTTAGTCGAGTAATTTCATTATCTTTCATAGATCTAATGAAAGACAACAATGCCAAAACTCCAGAGAAAACCCGTTTCGGATTTCCACTGAACAGGTTCAACAACTTAGAAAACACAATACTATTGAGCGATTTAGTATTTAAAGCTCTGAAAATCGATCTTCTTTGCGACCCTAATGTCATCGATCTATTTCAATCTAAAGTCATTTCTCACAAACCGGATGTTGATAATAGGTTAGCTGATGTTAATTTAAGAAGATAAAATTTGCCAAGATTACGACTCCAACATTGATAAACACAATCCCAACGATTGTCTCTAGTTTTTCTTCTGGTACTTTCTCAAGTAACGTATCTCCAAAATAAATTGAAATAGCCAGAACAACTCCCATCCCAATAATTGCTCCTAAGAAGATTGCAAAAGGATTTTGTAACGATGCCCGTGCGATTAAAAAAATCTGAGATTTATCCCCAAATTCAGCAATGGCGATGATGAACGACGATTGTAAATATAGTTTGAAACCAGTCCAGTTTGTGTCATTTGAGTCTATGCTGATAGAATCTTCTTTTGGGTGATTATTCTCTTTGGGAAATAAACTTGAAATCCCAAGATATAGAAAAATCAATCCTGAGATGATTCCGATGAAATCTGGTATAATTTGTCCTAGTAATAATGCAAATAGGATCCCAATTATTGATGTGAAAATAATCCCTGTAAGACTACCCAAGTACGCAATCATCGGCCTTTTCGATTTTGTCGCAATTGATATAGCGACTAAACTGGTTTTATCAGCAAATTCAGCCGCGAACATGATTAGAGCAGTCGAAAACACAATTGAAATGAAAGCAGCCACATCTCCTAATTAGGGTCTAAGATATATGAAATTTCATTTACATTCATATTTAAGTCAGTACGCGTTTTCTACGGTTACAAATTGAGTATTATATGTGGTTGTTTGGTATCCCAAAAAGTAAACGATGGAAATTGTTCATCATTCTGATGAATGTTTTGTTTCTTTGACTGACAGGACTTTTGAATACGAATCTTTGATTACCAAGTTAGAATTATCACAACAAGCCTCGTAAAGAAAGAAAGCTTCCTTTCCGCAACATGGTTCATGCCTACCCTTCCAGCATATCCAATTTTTTTCACTGTCAATTTCCTCAATATTCATCTCACGCCCGCAATGAAACGGGGTAACAACCAGTGTATCGCAGCTCAAACAATATTCGCTTAGTCCAACATTGATGCTGTGGTCTTTCATGAACCTCCGTTATTTACTATATTATTAATAGTATTGTATTCGTAGATTTTGCATTTGTAAAAAATCGATCGAAGAAAAATGATAAATGGATAAATCGAGCCAATCTAATTTTTAAAAGATTTAGGCAAAAGTCCCCTATCGACGAGTCCTTCCATATATTTAGCTACTTGTTCTTTATCATTTTTCTTGAATATTGCTTGACCCCAATCACTAAATGCCTTGAAAGTGTCGAAAACAAGCCAGAGTTTGATTATTTTACCATCCTTGAATTTAAAACGATGAAATCCTACAAGCCACCTTTGTTTGTTGCATATACATCATGGTGCACTAAAACTTCGTCATTCTGAGCTACCATTGATCTAATCACATATTTTTGATCTGGAATGGAACTACTTGCATGCGCTATCCTTTTTCTGAATTCCTCTCTTCCGTTCTTCATATTTTGAGTCATTTTCACAGGAATTTCACCGGGTGAATAATCGGGGTGTACAATTTCATCCCATCTTGAGAAATCTGCATTTTCTCCAGCATTTACAACAGTCAAGAAATATTTAGCAACTGCTATATGCTTTTCCAGATCCATGATAGACACCACTAATTGAGGATGTAAGAGATAGAATGATGGGCCCTCTCAATGACGTATTGATCAATCTGAATAGTTTGAT